>NZ_JACJQS010000083.1:0-2300 GCF_014696755.1 Anabaena sp. FACHB-1391
GCGAATGAAACTACGAAACAAATAACCATAGACCCCACAGCAGACACAATTGTTGAAAATAATGAAACTGTAGCTTTAACCCTACTTGCGGGAACAGGTTATAACAACATTGCTACACCAGCAGCAGTAACAGGAACTATTCTTAATGATGAGTTCCCCGATATTAACCTCAGCAGTGACCAGACAATACTTGAAAGCGATATTAACCCCCAAAACGTCACTTACACTGTTACTCTTTCCTCCATTAGTGACCAAACCATCACCATTAATTATGCTACTGCTGATGGTACAGCGACAGCAGGGTTAGACTACATCAGCACCAACGGAACTCTGACTTTTGAACCAGGTATCACCACTCGAACCATTCCAATCCGCATTCTCGATGATAACCTTAATGAAGCAGATGAAGCCTTTACCCTCACCCTCACATCTCCCAATAATGTCAATCTGGGGACAAAAACAAGCGCCACCACAACCATAACTGATACCCTCACAAGTTCCGTGACAACTACCCTACCCGCAGGTGTAGAAAATCTCATCCTGACGGGAACAGCAGCCATTGACGGTACAGGAAATGACGGTAATAACATCCTCACTGGTAATAGTGCTGATAACACTCTGACTGCCAGTGTCGGCAATGATACTTTAACTGGTGGAGATGGTGTAGATACAGTTGATTATCGTCAACTTGCAACCAGTATTACCTTGCAAGCACAGGGAACAGTCAATAAAGGTGCTTTGGGAACAGATACGGTAGAAGCAGAAGTGTTTATCGGTAATAGTGCTTTTGCTAATGTCATTAATGCTGGAAGTAGTACCAATAACTCTATTAACGCGGATTTAAGTACCAATAGTCTCACGGTCTTTGGCTTACCTTCGGGAGATATCACTTTTACTGTAGAGAATTTCCAAAATGTCACTGGTTCTCAGGGCAATGATACCATTAAGGGTAATGACCTTGGTAATAACCTGAATGGTAGTGGCGGTGATGATACCTTAATTGCCAGTGTCGGCAATGATACTTTAACTGGTGGAGATGGTGTAGATACAGTTGATTATCGTCAACTTGCAACCAGTATTACCTTGCAAGCACAGGGAACAGTCAATAAAGGTGCTTTGGGAACAGATACCGTCCAAGCAGAAGTGTTTATCGGTAATAGTGCTTTTGCTAATGCCATTGATGCTGCAAGTAGTACCAATAACCCCATTGATGTGGATTTAAGCGCAAATAGTCTCACGGTCTTTGGCTTACCTTCGGGAGATATCACTTTTACTGTAGAGAATTTCCAAAATGTCACTGGTTCTCAGGGCAATGATACCATTACTGGTAATGACCTTGATAATAACCTCAATGGTAGTGCAGGTGCAGATGTCCTCAGCGGTGGTACAGGTGATGACTCTTACTATGTGGATAATGCAGGAGATATCGTTAAAGAAAACGCCAATGAAGGAACTGATACTGTTTTGACTACCATTAGTTACACATTGGCAAGTAACTTAGAAAACCTCACCTTACTAGGAACATCTGCTATCAAGGCTACTGGTAACGGTCTAAATAATAGCCTCACAGGAAATAATGCAGCCAATACTATTGATGGTGGTATCGGTAATGATACCTTGAATGGTGGTAGAGGTAATGATACTCTCCTGGGAGGTGTCGGTGCTGATGATTTAACTGGTGGTATAGGGAATGACTTCATTTATTTAGGTGCTAACGATAACGCAGTAGATACTGTCCGCTATACAGCAGGTCATGGTACAGACACGATTTACCAATTTGTGCGCGGTGTCAATGGTGATAAAATTGATTTTTCAGGAATCACTAATATTGATGTCGTGACATCTGGTCTTAATACACGATTTGCCGTGGGAGATGGTATTAGTGGTAATACTGGTTTTGGTACTGGTCAATTATTAGGAACATTATCTAGTACAAATGGTTTTACTAGTGATAGTGTGAATGTCAACCTGTTTGGAGGTAATTTCCTATTTAGTTAATAACTTTGTTGGGTTGAGAAAACCCAACAACTTCGGGACTTTATTGTTAGGACTTTGTTGGGTTACGCTGTGGCTTAACCCAACCTACAATTATCACAAACGCAAAAAAAAACCGCGAAAAATTTGCTTTTTAGGTGTTGACAAAGGATTTGAAATATGTTATCCTTATCTTGATAAGGAAGAGCTATCTTAAGGAGTGCGGAGTACAGAGTTAGAGAGTGGGGAGTATGAAGAAGAGGATGAAGAAGATAACCCCGCACCCCGCAATATAATATCTGTACTTGAGGTAAAGACTTTGTGTG
>NZ_JACJQS010000084.1:0-2277 GCF_014696755.1 Anabaena sp. FACHB-1391
ATTTTTTCGATTTCCAATCATGACAAATACAAAAAACACAAATAAACCCTTATTTTCTCAACATTATTTAGATTATCGCCTTCAAGAACTTCCAGAATGGCAATTAGATATTAAAGCAGAATTTGCGGCATTAAAAAATCTTTATTTATCAAAAAAGGCGATTTTAGCCACTCTGAATGAAGCTCAAACTGAAGATATATTTATTAAACCAGCTTTAGAAATTTTAGGTTTTAAATATATTCCTCAAGTCATTTCTCGTGGTCAAGGTAGAGCCGAACGTCCTGATTATGCGTTGTTTATAAATGAAAGTGAAAGAGATACAGCCTACTCTTTGCAAAATAATGAAACTGCCTTTTATAGTCGAGTATTAGTAATAGCAGAAGCTAAATATTGGCAACGACCATTAAGTAAAATTTCCGCTAATGATCAACGGGACATTTTCAAAAATGCCAACCCATCTTTTCAGATTTCCAGTTATTTAAGTGGTACAAATGTTGACTGGGGAATTTTAACCAATGGGAGAGAATGGCGTTTATATTATCGTCAAGCTTCTTCTACCGCAACGGAATTTTATCCAGTTGATTTAGTGGAATTATTAGAAACCGAAGATATAGAACAATTCAAATACTTTTGGTTATTTTTTAGCAGCGCGGCTTTTGCAAAAGATAGCTACAACAAAAACTTTTTAGAACGAGTCAGAGCAGGAAGTACAACTTATGCGACTCAAGTAGGAAACGAATTAAAAACCTTAGTATTTGATCAGATATTTCCTGATTTAGCAAGAGGGTTTATAGTAGACGCAATGCGACGGGGAAAAACCGTAGAACCAAAACAGATTTACGCAGCAACTTTATCATTTTTATATAAGTTGTTATTTCTCTTATATGCTGAAGCGAGAAACTTATTACCAATTACCACCGCTTACCGTGATTATAGTTTAATTAAAATTACCCAAGAAATAGCCGCAAGTCTGGATAAACAAAGAACATTAAGTGAAACTTCCACAAAAATTTATCAGAGTTTGTTAGGTTTATTTGAAATAGTAGATAGGGGTGATAAAGCTTTAGAAGTACCTCGTTATAATGGTGGTTTATTTCACTTTGATTTTCATGAACTTGGAGATAGGGAAGATTATCCAGAGAATTATTTTTTGTCTGAACATCAAATATCTGATGCTATTTTATTTCCCGCTTTGGATAAATTAGCACGTTTTGAAAAATTACCCATTGACTACAGCTTTTTAGGTGTGCGACAATTGGGTTCAATTTATGAAGGATTATTAGAATATCGTTTAATTATTGAAGATGAAAAAACGGGAAAAGTGCATTTAGAAAATGACAAGGGTGAAAGAAAAGCTACAGGTTCTTATTACACACCAGATTATATTGTTAAATACATTGTTAGTCATACTCTCAAACCCATTTTAGAGGAGAGAAAACAAAGATTTGCGGATTTAATGACCAAAATTAACCAATTACATGAAAAAATGATAGATGGTAGATTAGGAGTACAAAGTCGTAACGGCTTACAAAAAGATTTACAACGTTTAGAAAGACAAGCACAAAATACTTTACTTGATATTAAAATTTGTGATCCTGCTATGGGAAGCGGACACTTTTTAGTGGAAGCTGTTGACTATTTGACAGACGAATTAATCAATATTTTAAATGAATATCCCGAACATAATCCCATTTTGGAGATGTTAGGAAAAACCCGCAATAGTATTTTAGAAAACTTACAACAGCAGGGAATTAATATTGATATCAATTTAGACGATAATCAACTTTTACAAAGAGTGGTCATGAAACGCTGTATTTATGGTGTAGATTTAAATCCCATGGCCGTAGAATTGGCTAAGGTAAGTTTATGGTTACATTTTTTCACAATTGGCGCTCCTTTGAGTTTTTTAGATCATCATTTGCGCTGCGGAAATTCTCTTATTGGTACAACTGCGCGAGAAGCAGAAGCGAATATGATGAAGGAAGAAAGTGGCCAATTGAGTTTATTAACAGGTCCGTTTGTGGGGTTGTTACGTGCTGCGGAAATTATGCGCGGTGTAAGTACATTAAGTGATGCAACTTTTGCGGAGGTGGAAACCAGCGAGAGGTTATTTAAGGAATTTGATCAGGCTGCGAAACCTTTTAAAAGGTTATTAGATATTTATGTTTGTCAATTTTTTGGTGTGAAACAAGCTAAGAATTTTTTAGAAAGATTTGGTATAAATGCGATTAATGCTAAGTTTGAAAATATGAATGCTGCTGATATTGCGGTATATGA
>NZ_JACJQS010000085.1:0-2168 GCF_014696755.1 Anabaena sp. FACHB-1391
ACTAAAGCATTTCAGGAATTAGTTTTATATTTTCTCAGAGAACGTTTAACCGAAAAAAATCTAGAACTGAAATATTTAATAGCAACTAATATTTACGAATGGTTTATTTTTGATGCTCAAGATTTTGACAAATTCTTTCAAGACAATAAAACCCTATTTCAACAATTTAAAGATTTTACGGACGGAAGATTAATAAGTAAAAAAACTGATTTCTTTTATCAGGAAATTGCTCAACCTGCTATTACTGAAATTGCAGATAAAATCACTTTTACCCATTTTGATATTCGAGAATATCAAGAATATTTACAACCTGGAGAAAATCCTGATGATCATAAATTAATTCCACTGTTTAAATTACTTTCTCCAGAACATTTATTAAAGTTACCTTTCGCTGATAGCAATACTCTTGATAAAGGATTTTATCATGAATTATTACATATTATCGGTTTAACAGAAGTTAAAGAAGGTGGTAAAAAACTCATTCAACGCAAAAAATCAAATAAGAGAAATGTCGGTTCACTCATGGAAAATGCTATGATCCAACTTGATAGTTTAGATAAAATCTCTCAACTCAAAGAACCAGAACAATTTGGAGAAACTGACCAAGTACAACTTTTTAATATTGGTTTAGAATTAGCAATTACTTGGGTAAATAGAATCCTCTTTCTCAAACTATTAGAAGCACAATTAATTAAATATCATCAAAATGATTTAGCTTGGGGATTTTTGAATTTAAATAAGGTGCAAAATTATGATGATCTTAATAGTCTATTTTTTAGTGTATTAGCACGAAAACCAGAAGACAGAAACGAGGGTTTTAAAAACAAATTTGCTCATGTTCCTTATTTAAATAGTTCTTTATTTGAACCTACGGAAATGGAACAAGCAACAATTTTTATTAGTAATTTGAGAAATGAGAAATTAGAAATTTTTCCTGCTACTGTCTTAAAAGATAATAACGGGAAAAAACGATTTGGTGAAATTAACGCTTTAGAATATTTATTTGAATTTCTGGACGCTTATGATTTTAGTAGTGAAACTGGGGAAGAAATTCAAGAGGAGAATAAAAGATTAATTAATGCGTCTGTACTGGGTTTAATTTTCGAGAAAATTAATGGTTATCAAGACGGTTCTTTCTTTACTCCCGGTTTTATTACTATGTATATGTGTCGGGAAACAATTAGAAAAGCGGTTGTTCAGAAGTTTAATGAAGTTAAAGGTTGGAGTTGTGAAAATATTGATGATTTATATGATAGGATAGAGGATAAAAAAGATGCTAATACGATTATTAATAGTTTAAAAATATGTGATCCTGCGGTAGGTTCAGGACATTTTTTAGTTTCGGCTTTGAATGAAATTATCGCAATTAAAAGCGAATTGAAGATTTTACTGGATAGGGAAGGTAAAAGATTGAAGGAATATCAGATTGAAGTTGTGAATGATGAGTTAATTGTGATTGATGAGGATGGTTTATTATTTGAGTATAATCCTAAAAGTCAAGAAAGTCAACGGGTGCAGGAAACTTTGTTTTATGAGAAACAAAGGATTATTGAAGGTTGTTTATTTGGGGTGGATATTAACTCTAATTCTGTGAAAATATGTCAGTTGCGGTTATGGGTTGAACTTTTGAAAAATGCTTATTATAAGACCTCAACCCTAAATAGGGGAGAGTTGGAGACTTTACCTAATATTGATATTAATATTAAATGTGGTAATTCTTTAATTAGTCGTTTTGCTTTAGATAGTGATTTGCGACCAGCTTTAAATAGAAGTAAATACAGTATGGAAAGTTATAGAAATGCTGTTAAAACTTACCGCAATGCTGAAAATAAGGAGCAAAAGCGGGAAATGAAAAAATTGATTGCTGATATTAAGGGTAATTTTAAAACAACTTTAGGATTAAGTGATGTCAATAAGACTAAGTTAAGAAGGTTAGAGGGTGAGGTTGAGAATTTGGAGAATCAAATTTTTTTGATTCCAGAAACTAAAGCTGAGAGAACGAAGCGGGAGAAAAAAATTGCTAAGTTGAATAATGAAATTGATAAGTTACGGGTGGAAATTGAGGAAATAGAAAATGGTAGAATGTATGAAAATGCTTTGGAATGGCGCTTTGAGTTTCCTGAAGTGTTAAATAATGATGGTGTTTTTGTTGGTTTTGATGTGGTTAT
>NZ_JACJQS010000086.1:0-1911 GCF_014696755.1 Anabaena sp. FACHB-1391
CCCACATTCCGCACCCTGAACTGTCACAGATCAAAAAAGCAGAGATAGTAGTACATAATAACTAACGATCAATTAAAGAGAAATAAGCTTAATGAGAATACATATCATTAAAAGGGGGGTGGTGTGAGAAAGTAAAGTTTCCTAAGGAGTCCGAATTCAAGATGATTAAAAAATTTATTATTCAGAAAGCAAGAAATGAGAGAATCATAATAGACAAGTAGAGGAAACTGTTGTGAAATTAAAACCCCAAGAAATAGAAATTCAGAACATAGACCATCTAGGGATAGTAGCAGGAATCATAGATTCAATCGGAATAGTAGAAATAATAAATGAATTAATAGGAGTCGAAAAAGACGAAAAAGTAAATGCAGGTCAAGTAGTAAAAGCCATGATAATAAACGGGTTAGGATTTGTCTCCAAACCGTTATATATGTTTCCTAAATATTTTGAAACAATCGCTTGTGAACATCTAATAGGAACAGGAGTAAAACCAGAATATCTCAACGACGACAAACTAGGCAGAGTCATGGATAAACTATTTATCAAAGGATTGGATACAATATTTTTTATCATAGCCTTAAAAGCAGCCCAAAAATTTGGAGTATCACTATCAACATCACATCTAGACTCATCATCAATGCACGTACATGGACAGTATAACACTAGCTTACCAGAAGTAATATTTGAGAGTCAAGAAATAGGAAATAACCAAGAATTAGAAGAAATAGCAGTAAAATCACCAAAAGAAATAACCATCACTTATGGTTATTCCCGTGACCACAGACCAGATTTAAAACAGTTCATCATAGAAATGATATGTTCAGGAGATGGAGACATACCAATATTTTTAAAACTAGCATCGGGAAACCAAGCGGACTCATCATGTTTTGGTAAAATAGCAATAGAATATCACAAACAATTAGAAGTTAATAGTCTCATGGTTGCTGACTCGGCATTATATACAGAATCAAACCTGAAAATGATGTCAGATTTACAGTGGTTATGTCGAGTACCATTAAGCATCAAAGCAGCAAAATCATTAATATCAACAATACCAGAATCAGAATTTATTGATAGTACAATACCCGGATATAAATTAGCATCAAAAACCGAAAATTATGCAGGAATAGAACAGAGATGGCTAGTAGTACAAAGTCAAGAAAGAAGAGAATCAGACTTGCGTAAACTCACAGAAAAAGTTATCAAAGCAGAATCAAAAGCTGTGCAGGATTTGAAAAAGTTATCACCAGAAGAATTTGCTTGTGAAGCAGATGCTATGAAGGCATTATCAAAATTATCAAAACAGTTTAAATATCACCAAATTAACGAAAGTAAAGTTACTCAAGTCAAATCTAAGACAAAAGATTCTCCACAAGAAATATCTTACCAAATATCAGCTACAGTCTCCCAGGATGAAAGTAAAATTAATACGGAAATGCTGAGTGCAGGGCGTTTTATTATTGCTACGAACGTTTTAGATTCAAAGGAACTAAGTAATGATTCTATGCTAAGTGAATATAAAGCTCAACAATCATGTGAACGGGGGTTTGCTTTTCTCAAAGACCCATTATTTTTTGCCGACAGTATTTTCCTCAAAAGTCCTGAAAGAATAGAGTCGCTGGGAATGATTATGGGTTTATGTCTACTAGTTTATACTTTGGCTCAACGTCAAATTAGAAATGCTCTCTTCAATTCTAAATCAACAATTAAAAATCAATTAGGTAAAGCAACTAACCGCCCTACTTTGCGCTGGATTTTTCAATGCTTTGAGTGTATTCATTTAGTTGAATATAACAATGAAAAACACGTCTCTAATTGGACTCAAGATAGAGATTTTATCTTGAATCTTTTACCAGATGATTGTTTTCGTTACTATCAATTAGTCACCTAATTATTATCTCTATCAATTTA
>NZ_JACJQS010000087.1:0-1887 GCF_014696755.1 Anabaena sp. FACHB-1391
GGTAAAATAAAACCTAAATAGCCATCTTTTCTTAATAGCTCTAATCCCTTTTCCACAAAGACAACATAAATATCATAGTTTCCCTTACTAGCAGAAACATACTGTTGTTTATAAAATTCAACTTCTAAAGCAGCCCATTCTTTTAAAGCTTGGATTCTAATATAGGGAGGATTACCAATAACTACATCAAAACCACCTCGTTTCATAATAACAGAAAAAGCCGATTTCCAGTCAAAAATATTAACTCTATAAGCCGTATTTTCGTCTAAAAAATTTAATTGATTATGTTGATAAAATTCTGCGTCTATCAAGGTATTACCACACTGAATATTATCATCTAAATCAGGTAAAGCCCGTTCTTTAAATAACTGTAATTGTCTGCTAATTGTTTCTCCTGATTCTCCTTCTAATACCTTTAATAACAAAGATAATTTAGTTGTTTCTACCGCTTGTTGATCAATATCAACACCATAAATATGAGTTAATAAAATTTGCTTTCTCTCACTTGCGGTTAAACGCCATTGATGATCTGAAATTTGATAGAATTTATTTTTGTATTTCTGGGGATTTTGCAGATATTGTTCTAAATACCAATCTAGGAGAAATTGATAGGCCACAATTAAAAAAGAACCCGAACCACAAGCAGGATCAAGAATTGTTATATCTTGGATTTTATCTGGTTTCTTATTTTCTAAAACCTTACCAATAGTCTGTTTAATAATATAATCAACAATATAACTAGGAGTATAATAAACACCTCCAGCTTTTCTTACTTCCGGTTTATCTTCAATAACTGCTTGACGACTTGCAGATATTTGAATGACTTTACCTAAAAATTGTTCATAAACTTGTCCTAAAATTTCCACAGGAATCACAGAAAACTCATAAGGACTTTCTGGAGGATAGAGTTTTCTAATAATTAATGTTAAAATAGCATCATTTATAGTTAAATTCAAAGTAAAATCATCAGGATTTTCTCGTCCTTTTTCACCTTGAAAATGGAATAAACCCGAATTATAGCGATAATCTGCATTGATAAATAACCGCCCTAATTCTTGATAAAAATTTTCAAACTTTAATAAATTATATAACTGTTGATAAGGTTCAATTCCTCTATCTTCACAAATCCGTAAAAAGACAATTCTATTAATCGTCATTTGAACCGCAAAATTTAACTCTCTTTGTTGAATTTGGGGATTTTTCCCAACAATATTAGCCGCTAAATTTTCTCGCCAAATTTCAATTTCTTGGAGAAATTTTTGATCAACAGTAATCCCAGCTTTAACTTTGGTTTCTGCAAATCTTTCTAAAGAACCATTTAAGACAGCTTCCTTAGAAAAAAGATCATAAATCTCTTGCCATTTTTCCACATATTTTGTATAATGAAAATGTTTGATTCTCGCTATCAAGGGAGAATCGTTTTTATTTGGCATAATTCGACAATCATAAACTGCAAATTCTTCAAAATCTGTTAAAATGCTTAAAGGTAATTTTGCAGACCAGCCATAACGTCTGACTTGAAAAGCCGCACTCATATTATTACCAACATTAACAGCGGGTTTTTTCGCTTCCACAAAAAACTTTCTTGTTCCCCCAACCCAAAAACTATAATCAGGTGCTTTGGCTTTATTTGCGTCGCTAATTTTTAAAGAATCTTCATGAACAACGTCTTTATAAATATCAGAAATTTGTCGTTCATTATTAATATCCCACCCTAAAGCAGCAAAGAAAGGATTAATAAACTCAATTCTAGTTTGTGTTTCATTAATTCCCCCCGCACGATACAATTCTATCGAAGAGTGAAAATGTTCAACAAGTTTAATAATGGTATCAGGTGCTTTCATATCTGAAAAAATGTTAGTTTTATATAAATCTATAATAACTCTT
>NZ_JACJQS010000088.1:0-1721 GCF_014696755.1 Anabaena sp. FACHB-1391
CCCAACATCAAACCCTCGAACAACCAACCAGTACAGCTACAGGATCAGCTATTTCCAAAATCACTGGTAATATTACTACTCCAAACACATCATCAGATGTAAAAAATCCCACAATAACTCAAGAAAAACCCATTTGTAAAGATACTCCAAGATCAACGGTTAATCATTCCCCGGAGCTTGTTAAACCGGAAAAAGAGAACAACCCAACTCCCACAAAATCGGAAAAATCTAGTAGTATAGTTAACACCACAATTCAATCTACCCAACATCAAACCCCTTTTCCCACTCCTATTCCCAAACAACCAGATAATTTAAAACCTAGTGAAGCACTGTTAATAGGACAAGAATCACAAAACCCCAAAACTTTCACAACCAGCAGTTTCCGTAACTTTGTGTTATCCCCTTTAGGTATCGGTTCAATGCTGTCGCTATTATTGACAACCCTGACCTTGGGTTATTTAGTCCTAAACTCCAAAAATTTACCTTTCGATTTTAGCAACTTATTTAACAGTAATTCGCCACGTACCACGAAAAATACTGAATGAATAGACCATAATTCCCAATCTACTACTAAACCAAAAACCACACTTATACCCAAGTATCCTAATTTAGCGACTCAGGAATTTCGACAACTCGCAAGATACCAAAGACATAGTAGATTTAACGCCAAAAGTCAAACCAACCCCAGAAATTACCAGCAACAATTCCCAAAATTAAGATACTATAGAAAGTGTGGCCTTGCTGATAGCAATCTTCGCGTCTTGGCAAAAAACATAATTTATATCGCCATTGTGCAGCATAATCCTGAAATTTCTGGCATTTCCACAAAAAACCAGTCTTATAGTCCCGTAAATGGTCAAGGGAAAACCAATATGGAAGTTATCAAACGTATTCTGAGGCTAATTCGTGCTGATTTTAATAGTCTAGTTAGCAATTCAGAAGATCCAGAAAAAATTCTGGAAAAAACTTTCATGGAAATGCAAGATAATTTGGTACAATTACGTCAGAGTGTAGCTCAAGCGATCGCCACGCAAAAGCGCACAGAACGCCAAGCAGCCGCTGCGGAATCCCAAAGCGAAGAATGGTATCGTCGCGCTCAATTATCCCTCCAGCAGGGTAATGAATCTCTAGCACGGGAAGCCCTTACCAAACGTAAATTTTACCAAGAAACTGCCACAACCTTAATCAGCCAAATTGATCAGCAAAAAGATGTAGTGACCAAGTTGAAGCAGGATATGCGGACTCTAGAATTAAAATTGGCTGAGGTAAAAACCAAAAAAGATATGTATATCGCTCGCGCACGTTCGGCCGAAGCTTCCTATCGGCTTCAAGAAATGCTGAGTGGAGTTTCTCATCAATCTGGTTTAAGCGCATTAGAACGAATGGAAGAAAAAATTTTACAGATAGAAGCAAGATCAGAAGTTATTAATCAATTGGGTGGTAATGATCTGGAAAAAAAATTTGCATCCTTAGACTCTCATAATCATATTGATACAGAACTAGCAGCTATGAAAAATTATATTCTCAATCAAGGAGAAAATCCGCAGCCAGATCATAATTTACCCAATTTACCCAATTTACCCAAAACACCCGAACCATAAGTTGGAGGGGTTAATATAGCCGTATATACTTGAATCAGGTACGAAAATTAGGAAAACCGCTGATACAAACTTAATTTTACTCCTTTCCTTGTCTTCTTTCTCCTGACTTCTGACTCCTGA
>NZ_JACJQS010000089.1:0-1600 GCF_014696755.1 Anabaena sp. FACHB-1391
TATAAACAACAGTATGTTTCTGCTAGTAAGGGAAACTATGATATTTATGTTGTCTTTGTGGAAAAGGGATTAGAGCTATTAAGAAAAGATGGCTATTTAGGTTTTATTTTACCCCATAAGTTTTTTAATGCTCAATATGGGGAATCTATCAGGAAATTAATTGCTGAAGGTAAATATCTTCATAAAATAGTGCATTTTGGAGATCAACAAGTGTTTCCCAAGGTTTCAACTTATACTTGTTTGCTTTTCTTGAGAAAATCACAACAATCTGATTTAGAAATGGAAAAAGTTACTGATTTAATAGATTGGAAAAATAATCATAATAGTCAAACAGGAATTATTAATCATTCGTTAGTTTCATCTTCAGCATGGAATTTTATTCTGGGAGAAGATGCTAAGTTATTTGCAAAATTACAACAAATTAAATCTAGACTAGAAGATGTAACAGAAAGGATTTTTCAAGGAATTAAAACCAGTGCTGATAAAATATATATCGTCGAAGAATTATCACGGGAAGATAATTTAATCCAGGTTTTTTCAAAACAAAAACAAATAGCATACTGGTTAGAATCTAATTTACTACATCCTTTGATTAAAGGTGGTGATAGTAAAAGATATTATTTGTCTAAAACTAATAAGTTGATTATTTTTCCCTATATGCTTAAAAATAATGGTTCAATGGAATTGATTTCTATGAATACCTTTGCAAAAGAATATCCTTTAAACTGGAATTATTTACTAGATAATAAAGATTATTTAGAAAGTAGAGAAAATAGTAAAATGTTAGGAGAAAATTGGTATGGATATAGTAGATTTCAAGCTTTAAATGTCATGGCTTTACCAAAAATATTTACTCCTGATATTGCGACTGGTTCATCATTTACATGGGATAAAACAGGGGAGATATTTTTTACGGGTGGTGTCGCTGGAGGATATGGAATTTTGGTTAAATCTATTTATTCATGGGAATACATTTTAGGATTGTTAAATAGTCAAGTCCTAGAATTTTATCTCAAAAAATCATCTACATCAATGAGAGGTGGTTACTATAGTTTTGAATCTCGGTTTATTCGCAATCTTCCTATTAAAATTATTGATAATTCTCAAATTGCAGAAAAGCAAAAACATGATTTAATTGTTAATTTAGTACAACAAATGCTTGATCTTCATCAACAACTCAATCAAGCAAACACACCCCCAACCAAAAGAATGATTCAGCAACAAATTCAAGCCACTGATAGACAAATCAATCAATTAGTTTATGAACTCTATGAATTAACTGATGCAGAAATAACTATGATTGAAAGTATTCAAAGTGCATAAACTTAAATTTATTCTTCCCCTTGTCTGCGTCCTAATTCATACACTCCAGCACCCATACAAACAAGTATTCCAGTGCTAACTCCCCAGCTATTACCTAAACTGATATCTAAAATCCAGTTAGATAAACCACCAAATATTAAAAAAGTTGGCAATTTTGGTCAAAAAAGAGTTATTATAGATTTATATAAAACTAACATTTTTTCAGATATGAAAGCACCTGATACCATTATTAAACTTGTTGAACATTTTCACTCTTCGATAGAATTGTATCGTGCGG
>NZ_JACJQS010000009.1:0-134718 GCF_014696755.1 Anabaena sp. FACHB-1391
AAAGCTTGTGAGATTTTTGAAAGTTCTTTACAAATTAATCCCGATAATATCATAGCATTAACTAGCTATGGAAAAGCATTAGCAGAATCTGGAAATTATGAGAAAGCTTGTGAGATTTTTGAAAGTTCTTTACAAATTAATCCCGATAATATCATAGCATTAACTAGCTATGGAAAAGCATTAGCAGAATTTGGAAATTATGAGAAAGCTTGTAAGATTCTTGAACATTCTTTACAAATCAAGCCTAATGATTTAATAACATTAACTAGGTATGGAGAAGCATTAGCAAAATCTGGAAATTATGAAAAAGCTTGTGAGATTTTTGAGCGATATTTACAAATAAAGTCTGATAATTATATATCTTTTATATACGCTAAATGTCTAGAGGAGTTATGTAAATACAGAGATGCCATATCTCAACTTGAAGCAATAGATTTTGATAGCCTACCGCAATATTATGTAAATGTTATTCATATCAATTTAGGAAGACTTTACTATGGTCTTAAATTGCAAGAACAGGGAAATAAATATTTTAACTTAGCAATTGCTAACTCAGATGATATAGAAAAATCATTATTATCTAGTGCCAGAAGTATCTTCGCTCATAATCCTTATAATGAAATTGCTGTTAAGATGTTACAACAAATTGCTGAGGAATCACCACGCTATTCTCAAGCACTGGAGATGTTGACGCTGAATTTAAGTGAAGAAGAATATTTTAAAATGGTTAAATCTGATTACCAAAGTGGTGTGAATGACACCGAAATACTAAATCGAGCGATTTATCATAAAATTGCTAATGAAATTAGCATTCTCAAAGGGATTGCTTACCGGATTTTGCGTTTTTCTCAAACAGAAGATCCCTTACTTACAGGTATTATTAATGATATTGAGGATGTACTTGAAGAAGTTAACCGTCGTCGAGGATTAGAAAAATCCCAAATTTCCACTATTGCTAATGATGAATATGAGCAAATTCTAGCAATTATTTCCAAAACTGCTCATGATATTTCTGATTTTGTTAATAATCAGTTAGCAATTATTGAGTCTAAAACTAGACGTGCTATGAGAAAAATTGCTGTTGATAATCCTCACTACAAGCAATTTGAGAAATTATTAACACAACTAGAATTTACTCAAATTGCTCTTAATGATCTCAAAGCTATTAATGAAGGGATTAAAATTAAAAATCATCACTTTAAAATCAAAAAACTCTTTGAAAAATGGGAAGCTAATCCTCATATTGATAATGCTTCTATTACTCTGGATATTAACAATGGTGATTCAGAGTTTAATGGTGATGAAGAAAAGATCAAAAGTATTTTAAATGAGTTAGTAGAAAATTCTCTCAAACACAATGCTAAAAAACTAGATTTAAACATCTCCATATCTACAGAGGATATTATCAATCCTCCGGGAGTTCGTGGTGCTAATATTCCAGGTGAGCAAAAATATTTATTAATTGAGTTTAATGATAATGGTCAAGGAGTTCCCCCAGATAAAAAAGATTGGATATTTCAACCTTTAAAAACTACCGCTAGTGAAGGTCATGGTAGCGGTTTAGGATTATTTATTATTCGCAAAACATTAACACAGATGAACGGATACATCCAAGAAACTGGATGGAAAGGAGCTAAATTTAAAATCTATATTCCTTATACAAAAAGCGAAAATAGTTAATTTCGTGAAATTTGATATCAGTCACACTATCAGGTTATACTAGGAATATGGTATAATTTGCTTTATGTCGTTTTTAAATCTCTGAAACCTATAAAATTATGCAAACAGAAAATATTCATTTGCTATTAGTAGAAGATACTCCTCGTTACCTCCGTGAACTTGTAGAGTGGTTAAATGATTTTGGTTATCGTCATATTGAGACTGCTTCTAGTGTAGTTGAAGCAACAGAAAAGTTATGTAATCCTTTTGATGTCATAATTTCTGATATGCGAATGGAGCAAGATAACAGTGGATTTGCGATTGTGGAAGAGGTAAAAGCACGTAATCTTTCATCAGTAGTGATTATCCTCACTGCTAACGACACTGTGGTAGATTGCCGGAATGCGTTTAAATTAGGAGCATGGGACTATATTTCTAAAAATATGGAGGGTAATGTTTTTGATGCTGTCCATTATTCTATTCAAGAAGCTATTACCTATTTTAATCGTTGGGGTAATGTCCACAATGAACAATGGATAACTGAAAATCTGGAAATTTTAGAAAAAGACTATTGGGGTAAATATATTGCAGTCATTAATAAAACTGTGATTGAAACAGCAGATAATGAAGATACCCTCAACAAATTACTTGAGGAACGAAAATTAAGACGGTTTTTAACTACTATTAGAAAAATAGGTAATTTACAACCAATTTCTCACCTGATAAAATTACCAGAAAGTCCAAAATTAGAATATAAAAGCACTTTGCAATGGGATGTTAAACAAAATCGTAAAAATGAGGATTTGAGATTTAGTGTCCTGAAAACTATTGCTGCTTTTCTTAATTCTGAAGGAGGAACTTTAATTATTGGAGTTGAAGATGATGGTAATATTTTTGGTTTAGAGCAAGATTTAGCTATTCTTTCTAAAGGTTCTTTAGATCAATTTGAGCAGACAATTGTACACCTGATTTGTACGTACATTAGTGCTAATTTTATGTCATTAGTTACAATTCGATTTGAGACAATAGATAGTAAAATAGTTTGTGCAGTTGATGTCAGAAAGTCAGATAAAATCGTCTTAATGAAAGGTAAAGATAAAAAATTAGAACTCTACATTCGCGCTGGTAACACTTCTAAGTCTCTTATTGATACTCCAGAAATAGTAGACTTTTGTTTAAAACGGAGTAAACCGTCAGGAGAAAGTTATTAGACCAGGCTATAAACTCGATTCGTGGTATAGTGGAAATAGAACAAGCTAAAAGCGATCGCTCTTTAGAAACAACAGTACAAGTATTCAGCATTATCGCTACTATAGTATGTACTTTTCTAGCTATGTTGGGTGTATGGATCAAAAAGCGGAAATTGTAGGTGACAATGAATCATAACTTAGATATTTAATGAAGGAATAAATCATGAAAATACAAGGAATTATCAAAGGTAACACTATAGAATTATTAGATCAAATATTAGACAAAATTCTTCTACCTGATGGAGTAAAAATTTCTATAGAAATACCAGATAACTTAATAATTAAACAACCCAAATGGCCAGAGTTAGAAACTGTTATTGGTTTATGGAAAGATGATCCAGAAATTGATGAAATTTTTGATATCATTAATCAGGAACGTCATCAATATCATAAATTTAAACAGATTTCAGGTGATTGGTAATTGATGATTTCCCCTTATCCCATATCACCTTAATTATTACGCAGAAACAGAAACTTGCGATTGATAGCAAATACCCGCTTCCTTGAATCTTTGTAAAGCTTCACCCAAGCGATTATGGCTGAATTACAGAAATCTCCTCATTACGGTTTTTACGATAAATATTAAAATCGCTATCTAAAGTCATAATTGCACTATTAGGTATTTGTTCAGACATTCTCACCAAACAAGCATCAGCAAAGGACATTGGTACAGATTCATAACGATTCATTAAATGTCTGATATTACTTGCTTCTCCTTGCAAATCAAAAGAGATCGTGATTACATTACCCTCAATCAATTCAATAATTCCCTGTTGAATATGAGGTAAATCACGAAACAGAAAACAAGCTTCTGAAATCACAGCATCACAGGTGAATACAGGTAAATCAACCTGTCTCCATTGAGTTACAGCCCATTGATGAAAGCGATCAGATTTCCTCAAATAAGCAACCAAAACACCAGTATCAAGAATTATCTGCTGATTCATTTCTGCCCATATTCTTTCATGTATTTCTTATTAAAAGAAAGATCGTCTACCCCACCTTCAATAACTCCTTCCCATTTTCTCAATAGATCATGAGGAGAAGTTTCAGGCTTTTTGAGATTTGAGTTTTCAGAATCTTGATTAAGTTGGTGATTACCCAATTCAAATACTAGAAACTCAACAAAACGGAGAACTTGCTGCTGTTGATCTATAGGTAACTGCTGCATCGTAGTTACTACTTTTTCCAGAATTGTCATAATCTTAATGCTTTTGAGATTGTGTATTCACCTTAATTATTACGCAGAAACAGAAACTTGCGATTGATAGCAAATACCCGCTTCCTTGAATCTTTGTAAAGCTTCACCCAAGCGATCGCAATCTGCAATTAAACTAATTCTCACATAGCCTTCACCACCCACACCAAAAGCATTTCCCGGAGTGACTACTACCCCTGTTTGCTGTAAAACATTCAAAGCAAAATCTGTAGAATTCATTCCCCCAGGACATTTTATCCACAAATACATAGTTGCTTCGGTTTTAGGAATATTCCACCCCAATTTACCCAAACCATCAATTAAAAAATCTCGACGAGTGCGGTAACGTTGCTGCACTTCATGTAAATAAGAATCAGGAAGTTGTAAAGCGGTTTCTGCTGCTGTTTGTAAAGCGGAAAAAATGCCATAATCTAAGTTGGTTTTGAGTGTCCGCAAACCTTGGATCACGTGACGATTTCCGACGACAAACCCAACGCGCCAACCTGCCATATTATAGGTTTTAGATAAGGTGTGAAATTCTACCCCTATATCCTTAGCACCCGGAATTTCTAATAAACTAGTAGGTTGATAACCATCAAAAGCTAATTCTGCATAACATAAATCATGGACTAAAAGGATTTCATACTTCCGCGCAAAAGCGACAATTTCTGCAAAAAATTCGCGGGGGGCGGTGGCTGCGGTAGGATTACTAGGATAATTAAAATAGAGAATTTTGGCTTTTCTGGCTACTTCGTCAGGAATGGCCGCTAAATCAATTAACCAGTTATTTTCTTCTTTAAGAATTAAATTGTGAATGACTCCCCCAGCAATAATCGGACCACGGAAATGTACAGGGTAAGATGGTGAAGGTACTAATACAGTATCACCAGGATTAATGTAGGCGATCGCTAAATGTCCCAAACCTTCCTTAGAACCGAGTAAGGGTAAAGCCTCACTATCAGGATTAAGTACCACTCCATAGCGACGATGATACCATTGAGTAATAGCTTTACGGAAACTTGCAGTCCCTTCAAATGGAGGATAACCATGATTAGCGGGATTTTGCAAGGCCGTCATGGCAGCTTCTATTACAGGTTGAGGTGTAGGACCATCGGGATTTCCCATACCCAAATCAATTAAATCCAGTCCTTGTTCTCTAGCTTTCGCTTTTAATTCATCTAAACGAGCAAAAACATAAGGAGGTAACTTTTGTATCCGTTCTGCGGGAGTAATCCAACTTAAATTCATTCTTTCAACCTCGAAATAGGGAACAGGTGACAGGTGATAGGTGACAGGTGACAGGTGACAGGGAATAGATGAAAATTTTACCAATTACCCATTACCTATTACCCATTACCTATTACCTATTACCCATTTTTAATTTTTAATTGATTTGGTGCAGTGGTAGAAACCATTGCGGCCATTAATTGTTCCAACGCTACTTTAAACGGTAAACGGTGGATATCAGAATTAGGTTCTAAACTAATTTCTGCTGCTGTTTGTAACTCACCCAGAGTGATATTACCTAATCCCAAATCTGCTAATTTTTGGGGTAGTCCAATCTCTGCGTAAAACTTCAACAGTTGTTGTCTTGCTGAAGCTGCTAATTGATTTCCCTGGATCATTTCTTCTAACCGCAGTTGTACCAGAATACCATAAGCGACCTTCTCCCCGTGAATGCTATTATGTCCTGAAATATGGGTTAAGCCATTATGAACCGCATGGGCAGCGACTGTGCGACATTGCGCCCCTCCTAGCCCCCCAATTACCCCGGCTAGGAGTACGGTTGCGTCTACAACTTCTTGCCAAATTTCCGTACCTGGGGACTGTAACGCAGCAGCAGACTTTTGTAGTAATATATCTCGTAAAACTCGCGCTTGTTGAACCGCAGCAATAATTAAAGTTTGTTGCAAATGTCCACTGCTAACCGATGCTTCGTACCATTTAGCGATCGCATCTCCAATACCTGCTACTAAGGTCCGTTGCGGTGCAGTCTGGATCAAATTATAATCCAAAATTAGCAACTCTGGACAGCGAGATAAAGCCACGTCATACAAAAACGCCCCCGTTGTTGAATATACATTAGAAAGGGCAGTCCAGGCCGCGCAGGTAGCCGCAGAAGTGGGAATTGTGATCACTGGTAATGTTAACTGGTGAGCGACTAATTTAGCGGTATCTAAGGCTTTACCACCACCAATACCGATAATGATATCAGCCTTATGTTCCTTGGCGGCTTTGCGTAAAGCTTTCAGACTAGTTTCACAACAATCAGCGCCATAGGAAGCCAAGATAGAATGTAATTGTTGAGATTGGAAAAGAGGTTTTAAATGCTCTTTGCTCAGATTAAGAGTATGATTTCCGGCTACAATTAACGGACGAGTTCCCAAATTAGCGACTTGAGCCGCAACGGTTGATAATATACCAGCGCCGCGAATTACTTTCCCTGGGGAAATAGAAAGGCTGAAAAATGAACTAGCAGCTTGAGTAGACAAAGTTTCGGTAGGATTTTGATTAGGCATGATCTTTATTTTGCCAAAAATATTGATATTTCTTAATCAGATTTTAAAAAAATAATCTTTATTGTATTGTATATAGCAAAAAAAATGTGCAAATAGAGAATATAGGAAAATATTTATTTCCCAATATAGCGGACTGCTGAAAGCTAAAAAATGCTATAGCTTCTAGAGACGTTTACCGAAACGTCTCTATATTCTTTTTTTAATTCTTTTTTTACGAAATGTCTAATCTTGACCCAGCGGGTTTTGGTAGTGAAGCAAACTTGTCTAAATAAATTTTGATTGTCATTTCCGGGTCTTCACGACTGACTAGAGTGCGGTTGACTTCACCCAGGTATAGGGGTACAGACAACCCGATTTCTGGGTGGATAATGGTGCGGGCGCGGACTGTTAATTGCTTATTTCCGCCACTACCTAAGCGACCATAGGAATACAGGTTACTAGCTGCTTGACGTAAGGTGGCTTCTAATTCTGTGGGAGTGATTTCCGGGAAGGTGGAAATTACCGTTTGGTTAGAACCGTTATCATAAACTAGAGTGTATTTAACAGCGCCGGGAATAACTGTACGACTCAAGGGAACAAGGGACAATGAAAATAACCCCCCTGTCAGTACCAGCATAAAGCCAGTTGCACCCACTAATCGAAAGCGAAAGCCCCATTTGAGTATAAAGGCTAAAATTGTCAAAACTGCAAATACTATTGTAGCAATACCTGACCATTGGGTGTATTGTAAAAAATTATCTGTACTAGGCATAGGGTTTTAATTACGAACTTTCTTATTTTACTAATTACAGTGATTTTCAGGTCAATGAACCACGGTTTATAGGAAATTGTTTCCTTCTAGGCGCGAAGGAAGAAGGTAATCAGGGTGTGGTGTAATTAAATAGATGAAATAGATGAATGCTGTTGTCAGTTTTAATTATCTCTGAATTTAAGTAGGTTAACGGAAAAAACCCAACATAAGTAACGAAAAGTAAAGTGGCCTAAAACCTGTAACCTGTAACCTGTAACCTGTAACCTGTAACCTGTAACCTGTAACCTGTAACCTGTAACCTGTTCCCTGTTCCCTGTTTTCTGTAACCTGTTCCCTGTAACCTGTTCCCTGTAACCTGTAACCTGTTCCCTGTAACCTGTAACCTATAACCTGTCACCTATAACCTGTCACCTGTCACCTGTAACCTGTTCCCTGTTCCCTGTTCCCTGTAACCTGTTCCCTGTTCCCTGTAACCTGTTCCCTTGTCATAACGACAATTTTTAACGCCAACCTACTTATGATGTGATTGATATTGGTACATAACTCCACACAATGCAGCTAGAAATATCCAAGCCAGGGTATTTAACCGAATATCAAAGATGGTGATATCAACGGTATTAAATAATATCCAGCTGATAAATGTAATTAAATAACTAAAAAAGATGAGGCGATTTTTTGGTTCTATGGTTTGGGAGTTCCATAAAAGTTGACTAGCTGTAATTAATATCCAAATTAGTAACCCACAAAATAATAAGGTGGTAATTAGACCTGTTTCCGCTGATAACATTAAAAAGAGGTTATGGGGATGATTTATATCAATTTGCATTTGGGTTTTATACAGTTCATTAAAACTGCGTAAACCTGAACCAGTTAAGGGGTGTTTTTGGGTTAAATTTAAGGCAAATTCCCATTGGGTTTTTCTCATTAATGCTATCGGTCTATCAGGAAACATATCATCATTTAACCGCGCCCAAATTCCATAGGGAACGAATTTACGGAAAAATTCTGCCATGGGTGAAGGTGCAAAAGCTGCTAATAAAAAACAACTGGTAATACTGACAACAGCACCAACAATTAATCGCCAACCTTGATATAAAGCATAAGCTAAACAGGTAAAAATAGCTATGAACCAGCCATTGCGAGAATTAGTTAAAATCAAGGCGATAAGGTTAGCAAATACTGTAATTGTTAAAAAGATAATCAGGGGATTTTTTTGTTTGAGTTTCTGATAGTTTTCTAGCCATAAACCTAAACCTAAAATGAAAATAGTTACTAAATATGCGGCTAAAGTATTAGCGTGCATAAAGTTAGAAGCCATGCGTCCTTGTGGTAATCCTCCCGGTGCAACTATCCAATCAAAAACAATCCATAAAACCTGAAATTTAAAGTTCCAATTCAGAAATAATTGCCCAAATCCTATGATTAAAATAGGTACAGAACCAAATACTATTATCCAGGATATTTGTCTTAATTGGGTAGGTGTTTGTATGAGGGAGGTTAGTCCTGCAAAAAAGAAAAAGAAGGGTAATAAGTTAAATAAACCTAAAAAAGCATCTAGTTTGTGAGGAGCAAATCCGGTGCTAATGAGTAGTAAAATACTCAAAATAGCAAATCCCTGGTGAATTGGATACTGGCGAATGATATGGTATTGTTTGCGCCAAGTTAGTAATGAAGCTACAGCTATGGAAATACCCCCTAAAAATGGACTCAGGGGGAAAGATATTAGTCCAAATTGCAGCCAATTCCAAGGGGTTTGTAAGCGGAAATTCGGATGATAAAAGGTTTTTTTTAAGCTATTTCCCAGCATTCTGTACGGGTAAGACGAATTTGGGCGAGGGTAAACACTGTAGGAATAATTCTGCCATAGTTTGTAGCGATCGCTTTCCAACCTAAATCAGCAAAAAACCAAGCCCACATCATTGGACCGACAAAAGCAAATACACTACGAACCGCACTATAACGGGCTGCACTCATGGTCATCCCCCGTCGAGACATTTGTAAAGCTACATGATTTTGAAACTGTTTAGTCGCTAGTCCTGTACCTGTAATTGCTGCTTCTTTAGCTACTTGATAGGTAGCAAAATGAACAGCAAATTCACGGGCGATAGTTTGTAGTACAAAGGGTTGAATTACAGAAGTTACAGCCAAGGCGCTACCACCTTTAAATATTAATCCTAAAGGATCATGTTGCAATGATAATGGTAATGGTTGTTTTAAGTTCGATTCTACTAACTGACGTTGCAAATTAATAGTTAGTTGCTGCTTTTCTGTTTTTGGTAGTTGTTTCCAAACCTTTCCTAACAGATGTAAAAATACTTCTGCTTCTAAATCAACTGTTGTTAAATTTTGATCATAGTGAATTTTCAGATATTTACAGACTTGAATCAGGGCTTGTCTGTAAGTTACTTTACTAGTTTTCCTCCGTAATACTGTGATCCCGTCGGCCGCTAAAAAACGAAAACGGTCCTCAATAGCATTTAACCAAGCTTGACGGTCTTGGCTTTGTACTGTAATGGGTTCGGGGGTGTGAACATAATCTAAGGGGTTAAATTTGCGACTAAACAGAATTGCTGTCAAGTCCTGTAATTCTTCTTCGGTGGCTAATTCTAATACTGTCCTGAGTTCTTCCAATTTCCCGTCCTCTCTTCCGTACAACTTATCTGTCACCTATTCTACTACGTTATCAATGAAAATTCACCTCATCACAACTGGCTGTAGCCTCCACCACCAGGAGTTTCAATCACAAATATATCTCCAGGATTCATTTCTACCACGGCTTTGCTTGCTAATTTCTCCACAGTTCCATTATTTCTTTCTACATAATTTTTACCTACTATACCTGCTTCTCCACCACATAAACCAAATGGGGGAATAATGCGATGATTTGCTAAAATTCCTGCTGTCATATTTTCTAAAAATTGTAACCGCCGAATTACACCATTTCCACCGTGATATTGACCTTGACCACCACTATGTTGACGAATTGCAAAACTTTCTAAAATCACAGGAAAACGCCATTCTAAAACTTCGGGATCTGTTAATCTAGAATTAGTCATGTGAGTATGAACTGCGTCTGTTCCATCAAAATTTGCACCCGCACCAGAACCACCGCAGATAGTTTCATAATATTGATATTTCTCATTTCCAAAAGTGAAATTATTCATCGTTCCTTGGGAAGCTGCTAACACACCTAAAGCCCCATATAAAGTATCAGTAATTGCTTGGGAAGTTTCCACGTTTCCCCCAACTACCGCAGCCGGATAAGAGGGGTTTAACATACAACCTTGAGGAATAATAACTTCTAAGGGTTTCATACATCCTGCATTTAAAGGAATATCGTCATTTACTAAGGTGCGAAAAACATATAAAACTGCTGCTTTACATACTGCTGAAGGTGCATTAAAGTTATTATTTAATTGTGGTGAAGTACCAGTAAAGTCTATTTTGGCATTTCTGGAGTTTTTATCAATGGTAATTTCTACTTTAATCATACTTCCATCATCTAAAGCATAACTAAAACTACCGTCTTTTAAAACTTCAATAACACGACGAACAGATTCCTCCCCATTGTCTTGGACAAAACCCATATAAGCTTGGACTGTTTCTAAACTATAGTGTGCTACCATTTTTAGAAGTTCTTGAACACCGATTTGATTCGCTGCAATTTGCGCTTTTAAATCGGCGATATTTTGAGAAATATTCCTAGCTGGGTACGGTTCACTACTGAGTAAATTAATTAATTCTTGTTCACAGAAAATCCCAGAATTAACTAGTTGAAAATTATCTAATAAAATTCCTTCTTCTGCTATATTTGTACTATAAGGTGGCATAGAACCAGGAGTTATTCCACCAATATCTGCATGATGTCCCCGGGAAGCAACATAAAAAATGGGAAAATTAGCATTGAGAAATACAGGGGTAATAACTGTAATATCTGGAAGGTGTGTTCCCCCATTGTAGGGATTATTAGCAGCAAAAACATCACCCGGTTTAATATTATTTTCATGAGTGGAAATCAAAGCTTGAACACTTTCACTCATAGAACCTAAATGGACAGGAATATGCGGCGCATTTGCTACCAATTGTCCATGATGATCGAAAATTGCACAGGAAAAATCAAGTCTTTCTTTAATATTGACAGAGGAACTGGTATTTTGTAATGTTATACCCATTTGTTCAGCGATCGCTCGAAACAAATTATTAAAAATTTCCAACATAACCGCGTCTTGGCGATTTTGGATTTTCGATTTTGGATTTTTGGTTAAAGATCGAGCATTTCCATTATGCTTTAATATCAAATTCTGAATATTAGTTAATTCCGCTTTCCAGTTAGGTTCAATAATATTTGTACCTGTCGCTTCTACAATAATTGCAGGACCTAAAATACAGTCCCCCGGTTGTAAATTCTCCCGACGATAAACTGGAGTATTCCACCATTTTCCAGCCGTAAACATTTGTACGGTTGTCTCTGCAACAGGTAAATTATCATTTATTCGAGAAATTACGGTGACAGTTTGGCGATGATGATGTAATACTAATTCTACCGTTACCGCCTCCACAATTAACCGCTTTTCCGCGACAATAAAGCCATAACGCTGACGGTGTAATTCTGCAAATTGATCCTCTATTGCTTGTAAATCAGCGAAATCTACCACTAAAGGCGCGTCTGTTCCTTCATATCTTAAATGCAGCTTTTTATACAGTAAAATCTCTACATTACCAGGATTTTGGCGGTTTAATTCTTTTTTTCCCGCTGCTGCTAATTCTGCGAATACTGCTCTTAAATCTGACAACAATTTTAATTCTAAAACCGCTTCAATAGCTTTGTCTTTTAAGACTCTAACATCTGCTAAACCCATCCCATAAGCAGATAAAACCCCAGAATAGGGATGAATCAATACCTGTTTCATCCCTAAAGCGTCAGCAATTAAACAAGCGTGTTGTCCACCGGCACCACCAAAACAGCATAAAGTATATTCGGATATATCATAACCACGTTGGAGCGAGATTTTCTTAATTGCATTGGCCATTTTATCAACAGCTATGGTCAGAAAACCTGTGGCTACTTCCTCCGCTGGGCGATGATCACCAATTTCTGCTCTTAATTCCGCAAATTTACCCTTGACAATCTCTACATCTAATGGTAAATTTGCTTCTCTACCAAATACCTGGGGAAAAAAAGCCGGTTGCAACTTACCCACCATGACATTACAATCTGTGACTGTCAGCGGTCCACCTTTAGAGTAGGAAGCCGGTCCAGGATTTGCACCAGCGGATTCTGGTCCGACGCGATAGCGAGAACCATCGAAATGTAAAATTGAGCCACCACCCGCTGCAACTGTATGAATAGCCATCATTGGTGTGCGGAATCTCACCCCAGCCACTTCCGCCTCTAATGTGCGTTCATATTCACCATTGTAATGGGCAACATCCGTAGATGTACCACCCATATCAAAACTGATAATTTTATTAAATCCTGCTATGATGCTAGTTTGCACCGCCCCGACAATTCCCCCCGCAGGACCTGATAAGATACTATCTTTACCTTGAAATGTTTCCGCGTCAGTTAAGCCTCCGTGAGATTGCATAAACTGGAGGGTGACATTTTTTCCCAACTGACTGGCTACTTGATTGACATATCTTCGTAAAATCGGGGATAAATAAGCATCTACTACCGTTGTATCACCCCGACTAACTAACTTCATTAACGGGGTAACTTCATGAGATACTGAAACTTGAGTAAAGCCGATGTTTTTGGCGAGGTTAGCAACTTGTTTTTCATGGTTAGTGTAGCGATAACCGTGCATAAAAACAATTGCACAGGAACGAATGCCGTTATTGTAAGCTGTTTGTAGTTGTCGGTGAACACTATCTAAATTTAAGTTAATTAATACTTCACCTTGAGCATTGTAACGTTCTTCTACTTCAATCACCTGCTCATACAACATTTCTGGTAAAATAATTTGCCGAGCAAAAATGTCAGGACGGTTTTGATACCCAATTCTTAAAGCGTCTGCAAACCCCTTGGTGATAATTAAAACAGTTCTATCTCCCTTTTTTTCCAGGAGGGCATTTGTGGCTACTGTTGTTCCCATTTTAACAACTGCGATTTCTTGACTAGGAATAGCCGCGTGAGCAGAAATGCCTAAAATTTGCCTAATTCCCTCTATGGCGGCATCGGTGTACCGTTCGGGATTTTCGGATAATAGCTTATGAATTTGTAACTTACCATCTGGGCTTTTGGCGACAATATCAGTAAACGTACCACCCCTATCAATCCAAAATTCCCAAGTCATTGTAGATTACACCTCTGTCAATAGTTACAAACTTTAATCAAAACCCTAACTAGGTATTGGCAGGTTTAGCGATTCCGGTTCCAGGCTTCGCTATCATGAGTATATTCTATCTGATCAAAATATATCAATCTCAAGTGCAATCTGTGATATATGCTGATTTAAGGTTAGACTTTTAATATATGGGAAAAAAATACTTCTTTCCTTATCTATTGTAAAATTCACTTAACAAACAAAGATTGAGTTTAAATAAGTGCCATCAGATACAAAGGAGAAATAACAATGACAGAAAATACTCAAGAAAACAGTGGTAATACTGAACAAAGTTCTCAAGGAACAATGATAGTAGCTGGAATGCGTCCCATTACCACAGGGACTTTACAGGTAGTTGATACCTACAACTCCATGGGAATTCGTCCCATAGGTGCAAACACATTCCAAGTGGTTGATAGTATTAATTTGTCTGGTATTCGTCCCATTGCTTCCAGCGCTTTGGTAATTGCTCAAAACTATTCTATATTCGGAAATCGCCCAATAGCCCCAAATACTTTTGATGATTCCGAAATTTTGATGGGTTTTCTAGATTAGTACCAAAGTTAAGAATTGAGGAGTCAGAATGCTTGTATAAAGTATCCATTGTTTAGAGTGAGGCTATATTCGCCCAATACTAGAAAAACATCCTCTTAATTTTTCTGAGGTCGTTGCATAATTTCTACCGCCATTATGCAACACCGTAAATTTACCAATTTTCTTGTGCTAATTTATAGCGGGCAGGATGCCCGCACCACAGACAGCTAACACACCCTACCTCAAATATACTGCATTTAAGTATAATTTTCTTGTGCTAATTTATAGCGGGCAGGATGCCCGCACCACAGACAGCTAACACACCCTACCTCAAATATACTGCATTTAAGTATAATTTTAATTGGTATAATTATAGCGGGCAGGATGCCCGCACCACAAGATACTGATATGTTCAAAAATCAGACCTACTACACTAACTAATTAGCAACTAATTATCAGTCCTTGTGTGGTTAAATAAATATGATCCCAAAACTATAACTATAGTTGAATCATGAACAAAACTCCTGGACTAACAACCACATTCTTAGCTACCTGCACTATTTTACTAACAGCTTGCGGCGGCGGTAATACCGGGACTAACACTGCAACTAATACCTCCACCCCTACATCTAGTGCTATCCCCATTGGCATCGCCTTTGCCCAGACTAGCAACGTGGCCTTACTAGGTCAAGAGGGTATAGCAGGTGTAAAAATAGCCGAAAAGTATTTTAATGATCAAGGTGGGGTTAATGGTACACCCATTAAATTAGTAGTGCAAGATACTAGTGGAGATGAACCAGGGGCAATCAACGCCTTTCAAACATTAATCAACAAAGATAAAGTGGTGGGTATTATTGGTCCAACTTTATCCCAACAAGCTTTTAGTGCTGACCCGGTTGCAGAACGTGCTAAAGTTCCAGTAATTGCAGCATCAAATACGGCTAAAGGTATTCCCGAATTAGGTGATTATATTGCTCGTGTATCTGTACCTATTGCTAAAGTTGCTCCCAATGCAGTCAAAGCAGCACTCAAACAAAACCCCAATATTAAAAAAGTGGCTGTTTTTTATGCCCAAAATGACGCATTTAATAAATCAGAAACAGAAATATTTCAAAAAACAGTTAAAGACGCAAAACTAGAAATAGTTACAGTCCAAAAATTTCAAACTACTGATACTGATTTTCAAAGTCAAATTACTAATGCTATGAATTTAAAACCAGATTTAGTGATTATTTCTGGTTTGGCTGCTGATGGTGGTAACTTAGTAAGACAGTTGCGAGAACTCGGTTATAAAGGTTTAATTATTGGTGGCAATGGTTTAAACTCATCTAATATATTGACAGTATGTAAAGCACTTTGCGATGGTGTAATTATTGCTCAAGCCTACAGTCCAGATCATGCTAATAATATTAACCAAAAATTTCGGCAAAGTTATTTAGATCAATACAAGAAAGAACCACCCCAATTTAGCGCCCAAGCTTTTACCGCTCTACAAGTTTATGTAGAAGCACTCAAAGCTTTAGATAATCAGAGTAAGATTAATAAATTGCCATTACCACAATTAAGAACTTCACTGAATAAACAGATATTAGCAGGAAAGTATGATACACCTTTAGGGGAAATATCTTTCACACCTATCGGTGAAGTAGTACAAAAAGATTTATATGTAGCCCAAATCAAAATGGATAAAGATGGCAATAGTGGCAAATTCACATTTATTAAATAGTCGGAAATGGATTTCACAGTAATTTTACAACAGTTGTTAAATGGGTTATCTATTGGCAGCGTTTACGCTATTTTTGCTTTAGGATATACCCTAGTTTATTCGATTTTAGGCATTATTAATTTAGCCCATGGGGCAATTTTTACTTTAGGTGCTTATTTTACTTATGCACTCATGGGCGGGAATTTTGGCTTTAGTGGTTTGTTAGCTAATGCAGCTTTACCCGTAAAATTGCCTTTTACAATTGCTTTGATTTTAGGTAGTATCTTGGCTGGATTAATCGGAGTCATCATGGAACGTCTTGCCTTTAAACCATTGCGGCGTAAAGGTTCTGACCCATTATTAACAGTGGTTTCTAGCTTGGGTGTAGCCGTGGTAATTGTTAACTTAATTCAATATTTATTAGGTGCAGAAAGTTACACTTTTCCAGCGGATACGTTTGGGAATTTACCAGCAGCAATTAATTTTGGTAGCGCCCAACATCCAATTCCTATTCGCACTGTACAACTAATAATTTTTGTTGTTTCCTTGATAGTTGTTTCCATGATTACCTATTTTGTTAATTATACTAAATATGGTAAAGCTATGCAAGCGATCGCTGAAGATCAAATAACTGCCAGTTTGTTAGGAATTAATACCGATAAATTCATCATTATCACATTTTTTATCAGCAGTTTCTTAGCAGGTTTAGCAGGAACTTTAGTCGCTTCTAGTGTCAGCATAGCCGGTCCTTATTTTGGAATTGGTTTTGGTTTACGGGGTTTAGCTGTAATTGTTTTAGGAGGTTTAGGAAGTATTCCCGGTGCAGTTTTGGGAGGTTTAGTTATCGGGATAATTGAAGCATTAGTTCCCGGAGAATATTCTGGTTATAAAGATGCTGTTGCTTTTGGCATCTTGTTTATGATGTTATTAGTTAGACCCCAAGGTTTATTAGGTAAGAAGTTTATTCAAAAGGTGTAGAATTAAAACATCCTCTAAGGAAATACAGAAATTAGAGTAATTTAGCTATCAGGAATCTTTGTTATGAAAGTGAACGGAAAAAAACCGACATAAGTAACGAAAAGTAAAGTTGCCCAAAACCTGTTCCCAGTTAAGAGTTCCCTGTTCCCTTGTCATAACGACAATTTTTAACGCCAACCTACTTATGAAAGAAGTAACTGCTAATTATGATGAATCTTGGAAAGAAGCATTAACGGAGTATTTTGAAAGCTTCTTAACCTTCTTTTTTCCCGAAGTCCATCAATTAATTGATTGGACACAAACGCCTCAGTCCCTTGATAAAGAACTACAGGAGATTACGGCTTCATCAGAAACAGAAAAACGTATTGCTGACCAACTTTATCAAGTTTGGTTACTGGATAAACGAGAAGTTTGGATATTAATTCATGTTGAAATTCAAAGTCAATATGAAGTATATTTTGGTGAACGGATGTATATTTATAATTACCGTTCCTTTGATTTATATCACAAACCTGTAATTAGTCTCGCCGTTCTAGGTGATGAAAGGCATAATTGGCGACCTAGTGCTTATGGTTATTCCCTTGGAGGGTGTGAAGTTAGTCTGAAATTTCCCATTGCTAAACTACTGGACTATGAATCTCGCTGGCAGGAATTAGAAGCTAGTGATAATCCATTTGCTATCATAGTAATGGCACATTTGAAAACTAAAGCAACCACTGGTAATTTATCAGAACGGGAGCAATGGAAATGGACATTAATTCGCGGACTTTATGATAGAGGCTTAACAAAAGAACAAATTGTTAAACTCTTTAAAATCATTGACAAAATGATGACTTTACCTGGGCAATTACAGCAAAAGTTACTAAATCAACTTAACAGTTTAGAGGAGGAAAGAAAAATGCCTTTTATCAGTCCTACAGAAGAAATGGCAATAGAACGCGGTAAAGAGATTGGTAAGGAAATTGGTGCATTACAAAATGCTCGTGATTACATCAAAACTGTTTTGCAAACTCGATTTGGTGAGGTTTCTTTAGAGATTATAGTATCTCTATCTCAGATTTCTAATTTATCTATTTTAGATGAAATGTTGAAATTGGCTGTAACAGTTAATTCTGTGGATGATTTTAAACAGACTTTGGAATTGACAATATCTAAATAATTAATTGCGAAGAGAATTTGCTAAAACAAATTAAGTTTTTTAACCCACCTTTTGCTTAATTGTAAATTCGGTGGGTTTTGTCTGTATAATCAATGATATCAATAATTATGCAAACTTCAATGAGGTTAATCGAATATAGCATATAATCATTTTACGAATATTCTCGTGAACAAAGAAACTACTTACCATTATTTCCTAGAGGAGAAGGAGAATTTAATACTATTCCAAAACGCATTTTAAAAATAAATATTGAAAATTAATTACACTACTGAATTGGGTAAAAACTTTGAGATTTTAGCTACAGTGTAATTAATATGATGAGCAATATATTTGAAAACTATTACTTTTCAGAAAATAAAATCGAAATGTGGGAGATTTACATGAAAATGCCTCTTTCATTTACCTACAATTTCCCACAGGTTTCTATTCACGCTTCTATTTTAAGACTAGGGGATACTTGGATTTTTGGTAATGGTTTTAATGGGGTATTTACTGGGGAATAACGACAATAACAAATAACTACTGATTCAAAAGTACCCAGAGGTAAATCTGGTACATATTCTTCTACCTTGGAAACCTCCCAATCACCAATTCTATAATGTGTACTTGCACCTGGAAATTCAGAATCTACATATTCTTCAATTTGACTAAATTCCTTGAGTCTATAACCTGGTTCGGGAATAGGTTTTTTAGAACCATCATAATGTTCAGCTAGGATATTAGTACAAGCTCCAGTATGAGATAGTAACATTTTTTTCCAGTTTTTTAACTGTCCTTTATCTGCTTTAAAAATAATATATTTACTCATTTTGATTCCTCATGATCATTAGGAAATTCTGTTTCACCTTCAAACACACAATCAACTTTGAGAATTTTATTATTAGTAGGTTCTACTTTCAATAATTCCCATCCGTATTTATCAGCCATTTCTTGACATTTATCTCTGTCTGTAGCTGCGTGTCTGGAAATTTTTTCTTCCTCTGTCATGGTGATTCTACTTGTTGAGATTTTTTATTTTGGGCGATCGCTCTCTTGACAATCACCTTAGCTAATTGCGGAACACTGAGAAACTCTCTAGCAGCCCAATCTTCTAAGTATTTATATTCATCTTCTTCTATGCGAATTGTCATTTGCGGTTTTTTGGAAGGCATATCTAACTAACCATGATTCACTACTCCTAAATTATCGTTCTTATTAGTCTGATTGACTAATAATGAATTAAAGTATTTACAGGTGATGCACTTGTAACTATAATATTAACAAGTAATCTATTTGTCAACTATATTAAAACCTGACATTATAGCTAAATTAATATAATTATTACCTGACATTATCAAAGAAACATCATGACTACCAACATCCTGGATAACATTTATCTGCGGACATTAGGAGAAATCCTCCAACAAGCGCGTAAAAAATGCAACATGACTCAAGCGGATGCAGCCAAAATTATTGACGCTGCACGCACCACCATGATCGCTATTGAAAAAGGAGAACGTCGCATCAAAGTGTTAATCATTTATTATTAAATAATGTACTCAACGCAATTAGAATTAAAAGACATTATCAACCTCCAAAAAATCATCCTTTGCGAAATTGGTGGGCAAATGCTTCTTAATACAGCATATTGTCAGTCAATGAGGTACAAGATTGATGTATACTAACTATAAAATGCAAAATGTTTCCCACACCAAAATATGGCTGAATTTTTTTCTACTTACGGCTCTTTAATTGTCTCAATGGTCTTAGGTTCACTGCTGGGACTATCACTTTACCTGCCATTAATGACCGGACAATTATCTTTAGCTAGTCCGGGATTTTATGCTATAGGTGGATATATTGCCGCCATTTTTTCTACTAAAGTTTTTATATCTAATATCTCTAATAGTGATTTACTCCCAATTCATATCTTATTATTTGAGATGTTAATTGCTGGAATTATTTCCGGTTTATTAGGTGTAGCCGTGGGAGTTCCCGCTTTAAGATTGCGAGGAATTTATTTAGCAATTGCTACCATTGCTTTTGTGGAAGTTTTGCGGGTGATATCTTTAAATTTAGAGATCACAGGTGGTGCAGTTGGTATTTTTGGTATTCCCCAACCTTTCCAAACACCAATAGAATATTTATGGATTGCTTTACCTTTATTAATTATCAGTATGGTGGTGATTTATCGTCTAGAACGTATTCGTATTGGCCGAGCTTTTATTGCTATCCGTGAAGATGAATTAGCAGCGGGAGCAATGGGAATTAACCCCACCTATTATAAAGTTTTAGCCTTTACCTTGGGTTCAATTTTAGCCGGGGTAGTTGGCGCAATTAGCGCCCATTTTCTGAATACTTGGAATGCCCGTCAAGGTACTTTTGATGCTAGTATTATTTACTTGACTTATGTGTTAATTGGTGGTTCTAGAAGTTTTTTAGGCGCAGTATTAGGAGGAATGGTATTTACAGCTTTACCAGAAGTATTAAGAAATCTCGCTGATACAGGTGGGTTACCTGATTGGTTTGCCCATTTTTTACGAGATGGAAGATTAATTATTTTTGGTTTGTTAATTGTCATTGGTACAATATTTTTTCCCCAAGGTTTAGTCACTCCTGATATTTTTAAGCAGCTAAAGCTAAGAATCTGTCAATTTTCAATTACCGCTAAAAGAGGGAAGGGGAAAAAGGGAAATCCTTAACATTGAAAAAGTATTTTCTCAAACAAACTTGACAATTTCACCTTTTTTGAATTTAAATTACATAAATCATAGTTAAGATGATGTTAACAGCAAAAGAATTAACCCGTCGTTTTGGTGGTGTAGTCGCAGTCAATAATCTATCTTTTTCTGTTAATCAGGGAGAGATTTTTGGCTTCATTGGACCTAACGGCGCTGGTAAAACTACACTATTTAATTTAATTACTGGTTTAATTCCTCCTTCTAGTGGTGAATTAATTTATCAAGGTCGAGTAATTTCTCAATTACCACCTCATCAAATTGCGGGTTTAGGAATTGCGAGAACATTTCAAAATATTCGCTTATTTGGGGAATTATCGGTATTAGATAATGTAATTATTGCCAGACATTTACACACTCACAGCAATATTATTACAGGAGTGTTAGGTTTACCATTAGCAGTCAAGGAGGAGGAAAACAGTAGACAAAAAGCCTTAGAATTATTAACATTAATTGGTTTAGATAATCGCACCGAAGAAAAAGCTAAAAATTTAGCCTATGGTGATCAACGTCGTCTAGAAATTGCCCGGGCTTTAGCTTTAGAACCGCAAATTTTACTTTTAGATGAACCTGCGGCCGGAATGAACCTTAACGAAAAACAGCAATTGAGTGAATTTATTCGAGATTTGCGCGATCGCTTTCATTTCACTATTATTATAATTGAACATCATGTACCATTAGTTATGGGATTGTGTGATCGGATTGCAGTTTTAGATTTTGGACAGTTAATAGCTTTGGATAAACCATCTCTGATTAGAAACAATCCAAAGGTAATTGCCGCTTATTTAGGGAATGAATGATAATGAACACAGATCAACATCAATTAACCAGGGAAATCATCTTAGATCTACAAGAAATCAATGTCAGTTATGGTGGTATTCAAGCCTTAAAAAAAGTTAATTTAACTATTAAAAAAGGTGAAGTAGTCACCCTAGTTGGTGCAAATGGTGCTGGTAAAACTACCACATTAAAAGCAATTTCTAAAATGCTAAATCCCCAAAGTGGAAATATTATTTATCAAGGACGAAATATCAATCGTCGTCAAGGCCATGAAATGTTAAAACTTGGTTTAGCCCATTGTCCAGAAGGGCGGAGAATTTTAGCCAAACAAACGGTTTTTGATAACTTAATGTTGGGGGCTTATGTGCGTGGAGATAAAAACATTAAAACAGATATTTCTCAGCAATTTGATCTATTTCCTCGGTTAGCACAAAGACGCAATCAATTAGCAGGAACTCTCAGCGGTGGAGAACAACAAATGTTAGCTATTGCACGGGCTTTAATGAGTAGACCAAAACTCTTACTTTTAGATGAACCCAGTTTAGGTTTAGCCCCTGGGATTGTTAAAGAAATTTTTACAATTATTCAGAATTTACGAACAACAGGAGTTACGATTTTATTAGTTGAACAAAATGCTAATTTAGCTTTGAAAATTGCAGACCGAGGCTATGTATTAGAAGCAGGTTCTATGATTTTAACAGGTGCAGCCTCAGATTTAATTAAAGATGAAAAAGTTAAACAGGCTTATTTAGGGTAGGGAATAGATAAGATCATAGGAAAGTTGAAAAAAGAGTAGTTTAATCATGGACAATTCCCCAATTAGATCAAAATCTTTAAACTTTCAAGAAGATTATCCATGTCCAGTATGTCGTATTGGTAAAATTTCGCAAATGCCAATGATGGAGGCTATGTGCTGTGATTTTTGCCACGAAATTCTTACGGTCAATTTGGAACTACAGCAAGTGAAAATGCCTTCTAGAGAACCACCATTAGTTTGGCATTGGAATGGATTTAAGTGGACTCAAGCTCAATTATTAGGTGTGGAATTAGGTTGGGGTTATAGTTTAGCTGCCATTGCTTTTGTCATTTTACCTACAACTTTGATAGGTATTACGGTATATTGTTTTCCCCCTGCGGCTGATGATTTTTTCACCTGGATTCCATTGATTTGGACAGTATTAACTTTTTTGTCGCACTTAGCAATTATTGTTTGGATTGTGATTGAGGTCTACCGCGTCCCCGTTGTAGCATATTTGCAAGCCATTGGTCGCTGGCGAAATGGATTGATCAGATAAGACTTTGTTTTTAAATGTTGTAGTTCATTGATTTTAAATACACTGGATCAAATTTTCGAGGATTCTCAAAAATTCTCACATTTCCCTGTTGACTCCTAAAGTCCGCAAAAATACTTTTTTTCCCAACCCTAAATAAGTTCAGGGCATTGCTGACGCTTCCTGGTACAATTTCCGCCAGTGGGTTGAATAGTTTGTTCAATTCCATGCCGATAGCAGCAGCAATCAATCGTTATACTGAACAAATGACTGCATAACCCATCATTTGTTCAATTATTATCTTCATCTTCACTAATATATCATGACGAGCGAATTGGAGCGGTACTACAGAATCTTGGAATTAGAGCCGGGGGCCACACTGGAAGAAATAAATCAGGCTTATAAAGATTTAGTGTTTGTTTGGCACCCAGACCGCCTCCCAAAAGACAATCTGCGTTTACAGCACAAAGCTCAGGAAAAGCTGAAATCATTGAATATGGCGCGGGATAAATTGCGCTCTTTAGGAGATAAACAGCCGCTTTCCCCTAATTCTCAACCAGATAAACCATCCAAAACTTACTCTTACTCACCAAAAACAACCTATCAACAACCACAGCCAAATTCAGATTTGAGTGGTAAAGATTTTAGTCGCGCTAACTTGAGTAATCGGGACTTATCAGGAAGAAACTTGAGTTATGCTAATTTAAGCAGGTCTAATCTCAGTGATACTTTTATGCACAAAGTGATTTTGAGAGGTGCGAATTTGTCAGAAGCCAATTTATTTAGAGCTAACTTACTTTTAGCAGATTTAAGAGAGGCAAATTTACGCTCGGCAAATTTGGTTGGTGCGGATTTCAGCGGGGCTGATTTGCGGGGCGCTGATTTGACAGGGGCAAGAATTCGTTCTGGCGATCGCTTGCTGGTAAAATTAATTGGTGCTAACTTAGCCGGAGCGATCATGCCAGATGGTACAATTCATACCTAAAATCAAATCTAGTCGCTAAAAAGCAAAAAACCAAGTCAACCTACCGTTATAGATATGAATAGGCAGAAATAAAAAGTTAACCTAATAGCCATTAGTTAAAAACTTGCATATTCCTGTACTATTTGATTATTAACTGGTAATTCTTAAAAATAGTTGAATTTATTTTAGTTCTATTAAACATCATGAATATTGCAATCATCGGTTGTGGTTACGTAGGTTATGCAGTTGGCAAATATTGGCAGTCAAACAGTAATTTTCTGCTGACTGTCACCACAACTAGCCCAGAACGTATACCAGTTTTAGAAACAATTGCACCCAAAGTTATTGTCACTCCAGGTAACGATTTAGTAGGGTTAAAAGCCGTATTAAAAAATCAGAATGTTGTCTTATTAAGTGTAGGGGCAAAAAACGCCGATTCCTATGAAGAAACCTATGTAGAAACTGCTAAAAATCTAGTTTCTCTACTTCCCAAATTTCCTAATGTTCGTCAAGTAATATATACAGGTAGTTATTCAATTTATGGAGATAGAAATGGCGTATGGGTAGACGAAGAAAGTCCACCAGCACCAGCTAATCGCAATTCTCAACTGCTACGAAAAACAGAAGACATATTATTATCAGCAAATAATGAAAATACCCGCGTGTGTATTTTACGTTTAGGCGGTATTTATGGACCCGGTAGAGAATTGGTAAAAATATTTGCTAGAGCCGCAGGAACAACCCGCGCTGGTAATGGCGAAGATATCACCAATTGGATTCACCTTGATGATATAGTTGGTACTATAGAATTTGCCCGTGAACATCGCTTAGAAGGTATTTATAATCTTGTTGATGATAGTCATCTCACGAATAAAGAATTACTTGATAATCTGATGACAAAAAATAATTTACCTAATGTTATTTGGGATGCAAATAATAAAAATATCCGCCCCTATAATGCCTGGGTATCCAATCAAAAACTTAAAGATGCTGGTTATCAATTTATTCATCCCCGCATCATTTTTTAGCAATTCTTAAAACTCCCCCTATAAAAACTTAAAATTATGTCCTTATCTAAATCTAAAACAGCATCTCCTACCCAATATTATCTGTGGCAAAATTACCGCTGTGCTTACGAAATTCATCAACCGCTCAATTCTCCAGCAACGGGTATTCCTTTACTGTTAATTCATCCCATAGGAGTAGGATTATCACGGCAATTTTGGCAGCGATTCTGCCGAGAATGGTATGATAAAAATCACCAAAATCCTATTTACAATCCCGATTTACTGGGTTGTGGTGAAAGTGATATGCCACCTCTAGCACACAAACCAATTAACTGGGCAAAACAGTTACAATACTTCTTGCAAACTGTGGTCAAAAAACCTGTTATTATAGTAGTGCAAGGGGCTTTATTACCAGTTGCTATTGAATTAGTCAAACTGGAAAAAGAATTAATTGCTGGGTTAGTATTTTCTGATCCTACATCTTGGCCAGTAATTACTAAAAACGCCCCTAAATGGCAACAAAATCTACTTTGGAGCATTTTTACATCCCCCATAGGTAATGCTTTTTTCCGCTATGCTCGCACCCGTAAGTTTTTGTATTCTTTCTCGGTGGAAAAATTGTTTGCTGCTAGTGAAAATGTTGATGATGAATGGTTAAATATGCTAGAAGCAGATGCTAAAAATATCAATGGACGTTATGCCGTATTTGCTTTTTTAGCGAGGTTTTGGCAAAGAGATTACAGTAGTGATATTGCTGCAATTCCCTATCCTACATTGTTAGTTATGGGACAAAACTCCCTGGGTATTAGTAAAGAAAGCAAACAAGAAAGTCCAGATCAAAGATTAGCGCATTATCTCAATTGTGTATCTCAAAGTCAGGGAATAAAAATAACTGGTAAAAATGTTATGCCCTATGAATCTACTCAGGCATTTGTTGAGGGAGTATCTCCGTTTATAATCAAACTCACAGAATCAAATTTTGAGAATCATTAACCGCAGATTAACGCAGATAAAAACTGATAAAAACTGATAAATTACAGCAGTTTCCCATCTGATTATGATTTTTGCACACTAGGAGTTAAGCTGATGATATCATCAATATTCCGTTTCATAGTTTTGCAAATTGCGTCTAAAGGTAAGTCATTTTCATCATAACCAAAGGGGTTTTCAATTTCTAAACCAATGGCTTCAATACCGAATAAGGTAAAACTGACTAAAGCAGAAATTAACCCAGTCCACCAACCCAAACTCTCTACTATTTGAAATGGCAAAAGGAAGCAGTATAAGAACAATAATTGTTTAAGGTGAATAGCATAAGCAAGGGGCATGGGTGTTTTTAAAATTCGTTCACACGCACCTAAATTATCTACCAAAATATTCAACAATTCTTGCAAAGAAGCCATTTGATAACTATTGAGACAATTACGATTATACTGCTGTTGTAAATAATCACTAATCCAAAAAGCAATTTCTAAAGGAGGATTATTAATAATCTTTAATTTGATATATTTAGATTCGGGTATTAATGCTTCTAAATCACTATTGATAGGTTCACTTCGTAAATGCAATTTTGTCGCTATTCCAAAAGCTACCAGTAAATTTAAAGCATCAATTTTATTATCTTTATCTTCCGGTCGTTTTTCATCAATACATACCCAGATTTGTCGGGCTAAATTGCGGATAGTATTAACCATTGAACCCCAGCATTTTCTCCCTTCCCAAAAACGTTCATAAGCTGTATTTGTCCGAAATACTAATAATAAACCTAAGACTATACTAGGAATAACACTAGCTAAAATGGGTTGAGAAACCGGGACTTTACTATAATAAAGTAGAGAAACTAATACTCCAAAAGCCCCAGTTAAAATCACCCGTTGATAAATAGCAGTAATTACTGAACCTTTGATTTGGAAAGCAGTTTTAAACCATTGCGGTTTTTGAATTACCATAAAATCCTTCTGGAGATGCAATCTTGAAATATAATATATAGGCAATCTTGAAAACTGCCAATACCTAATTAGTGTTTTTTTGTAATTTATATCTATTGATAGAGGTTTAATCTATCATGGCTTGGGAATTTTGGATTATAGCGGTCGTAAATTTATTCATACTCTCCTGAGAAGCCCACACAGTCAGTGACGAATTTATTAACTATTATCCAAAAATACCGAACTTTTAACGTTTAAAGAATTAAGTAACTTTTGCCTTTTATTTGAGGATATTGAGAGTTTTTTTCTGGTATTAATAACCGCCAACTTTTACCTTCTTTCTGAATTTGCAGATAAACTTCAAAGGGTTTTTGCACTTGTTTAAAACTGCGTTTTGGCAATTTCACAGTCAGGTCATAATTTCCCTGTACCCGGTAAGCTGGTAAGTTTCCAATGGTCAACGGTTGTTGTTGAGTAATAGATATCCGCTGAATATCAAATTTTTGCAAGTTTAAATCTAGCTGTTGGTTAAGTTGCTGTTGGGTTTGTTCTAGCTGGAATGCGATCGCTTTTTGCACTAATTCTGGTGTTGGTAATAAGGCAATACTAGTACAACCTGTCAGGAAAATTATTAAAATAGCTGTAAAAATTAACTTAATCATATTTAATGATATGTAATTTATTTTTAATGTATTTGAATATGTCCTTATTAACCACCATTCACCGGCGGAATTAAAACCACTTCGTCACCATTTTGAAGAATGGTATCTGCTTCCACAAATTGTAAATTAACACCAAAGCGAGTTATTTGACTCCACTGCGTCAGTTCTGGATGTTCAGTAATTAAGCGATCGCATACCGACTTAACTATTGTACCATCAGGAAAATCCCAGATCAATTCAGAGACTCCATAGGCTTCTTGATAAGCAGCAAATAACTTAACGGTGATAGTAATCACAGATTTAGACATATAATTTTTCCATGGCCATTACCTAAACTCCCAAACGCTGAAAATCCTGCTGAACTTCAGACCATAAAGCTTTATTGTCTGGGTCGGTTTTTAAGGCTTTTTTCAGATAAATTCTGGCTTTTGGGAATTGTTTTTCTGTAATTAAAGCTCGTCCCCAGATTTGATAAGCGATCGCTAACCATTGACGTACTTCTACATCTGCTGGTAAACGTGCCAGTAAAGCTTCCGCTAAAGCGATCGCTTGGGGAAAACGTCTTGCTTGTAAAAACCGCTGTAATTGTTCATACGTCTTCCATTTTAACCGTTGTTCGATATCCTGCAAATTTGCTGGGTGAGATGTAACTTTGATATTTGCTGTTGTTACCTGCGTTTTCACTTCTGAAAAACCAGAAACCTGAGTTTTCAGGTCATGAGACTGTGGCTTAATTTCCTCTGGTGATAAGATCATTTGCAGGAACTTATAAGCCTCATTCACTGCAATAAATTTATCTTTTGCTTTGAGATCATCTGGATTAATATCAGGATGATATTGCTGTACCAATCGGCGATAGGACGCTTTCACATCCGCAAAAGAAGCTCCCGACCTTAAACCCAATAAACGATAGCAATCTTGAAGATCCATGTTGGCTTAACTCCAATTCAAAATTCAAAATTCAAAATTCAAATGAACTTTACATCTTGAATTTTGAATTATTTCCTACTATCTAAATACGTTCTTCAATCACCCGATCAATTAAACCATATTCCTGAGCTTCTTGAGCAGACATAAAAAAGTCACGATTCATATCTTTCTCAATTTTCTCTAAAGTTTGACCAGTCTTATCAACATAAATTTGATTTAATTGGTGACGTAGCCGTAAAATCTCCCTAGCTTCGATTTCGATATCAGAAGCTTGTCCACGAGTACCACCGGAAGGTTGATGAATCATAATCCGGGAGTGAGGTAAAGCCATGCGTTTACCTTTAGTTCCCGCAGCCAAAAGAAAAGACCCCATGGACGCAGCCAAACCGACACAAATTGTCACTACCTCAGATTTGATGTGCTGCATTGTGTCGTAAATCGCCAAACCTGCTGTTACAGAACCACCGGGAGAATTGATATACAAATAAATTGGCTTACTCTGATCCTCGGAATCTAAATAAAGTAAGTAAGCGACAATGGCATTAGCAATACCATCATCTACTTCTTCTGTCAAGAAAATAATCCGCTCCCGAAATAGACGATCTTCGAGATCGATCCATTGTTCGTAGCTGCTACCAGGGAGACGATAGGGAACTTTGGGAATACCAATAGGCATAGGACAATTTTAGTAGAGACTATGAAGATAGAACTGTAGATTTTCCGTAATTGTCAATTGAGATCAAACTGGAAGAGATTTTGCTAAATTCTTGGTACTTTCCAGCACCCGATCAATTATTCCGTATTCCTGTGCTTCCTGGGGAGTCATATAGAAAATACGTTCACTATCTTTCGAGATTTTTTCGGCTGTTTGTCCCGTATTTTGGCAAAAAATATCAATAATCACCGATTTTTTCAGCAAAACTTCTTCAGCGTTAACTTGAATATCGGTTGCTTGACCGCGAGTAGCCACACTAAACTGAGTCAGGGCGATATTCGCATGAGGTAAACTAAATCTTTTGCCTTTCCTTCCCGATGATAAAATTAAGGCGGCCATACCCACGGCTTGACCTAAGCAGATAGTGACAATTTCTGACTTAATGTACTGTATTGTGTCGTAGATTGCCAAACAGGCCTTAATTGACATCATACCAGCGGTTTCATCCATACCAGCTAGGACAGGATCACCGAGAGAATTGATATAAAGGTAGATGGGTTTAGTTTGATCCTCTGACTCCAGATACAGTATTGAGGAAACGAGGGAATTGGCCACATTGGTAGTAAGTGGCTGGTTCAAGAAAAGAATGCGTTCCTGAGCCATGCGTTGACCAATACTAACCCATTGCCACTGATTACTACCAGGAATGTTATAAGGTACTCGAAGTGCTGAATCAACAGGCATCATGGATAATTAGAAGAAATAAGGGATGATTGTAAATAAGTTAAGCAATTACTGGTAAAGGTTTGGGTAGATCCTTCATGCTTTCTAAAACACGGTCAATTAATCCGTATTCTTTAGCTTGTTGGGGAGTTAAATAAAACATTCGCTCAGTATCCTTGGCAATTTTTTCGGGGGGCTGTCCAGTATTTTTCGAGAAAATATCCAGGATAGCTGTTTTGTTTGCTAACACTTCCTTAGCGTAAATTTGAATATCTGTTGCTTGACCCCTCGTACCACTGCGAGGTTGATTGAGGACAATAGTGGCATGAGGTAAACTAGCTCTATGGCCTTTAGTTCCCGCTGATAGAATCAGCGCTGCTGTTCCCAAAGCTTGACCAATGCAAATTGTATGTACAGGGGTCTTGATATAATTAATGGTATCACAAATGGCAAAGGCTTCCGTCTCATAACCAATGGCATCACCTGTGTACCAAGATGTACCCGTAGAATTGATGTAAAAGAAGATCGGCTTGTCTGGGTTGTCAAATTTCAGATAGAGTAACTGAGCAATAATCAGCTTTGTTACATCAACACCCATTTGACGCTTGTATTCGTCTGCTGAAACTAAAGGCATTCCCAGATAGACAATTCGCTCTTTTAACAGTAGAGAAGGCAAATCTGGCGGCGGTGTGCGGAAGGAACTGTCGCCGTAGTAAGAAGCTTGAACTGCCTTGATGGGGGAATTTTCCATAATTAACTGATAGTCTGAGATGATGCCGTTAATGTATTACATCCTAGCGCGACGCTTACCTGATTTTGGGTGCGGATTTCTCGCTGATGATGAATAAGTCTATATTTTAGGATATTACATTCTAACTCAAGTTGGTTCAAAAAATACAGTCTATTTTAGATAATTCAGGAGTCATAAGACTTACGTACAAGTCACGAAAGGATAAACCACGAAGGAATCTTCAGGAAACGAAGGCAAGAGAGTTGCCAGCAGGTAAAAACTCAGATCCCCGACTTCTTAAAGAGGTCGGGAATCTATAAAAAGTTGATACTAATTTATCAATTTCTGCCAACTCATTGACCCAACAATACCATCAGCAGTTAAACCGTTTTGCTGTTGAAATTTCTTGATTGCTGCTTCTGTTTTTGGACCATAAATACCATCAGGATCAGCACCTACACGGTATTGCAAATATTTAATAATCACACCACTGGCATGAGTTCCTTGAATCACCCGTTTAGCTAATATTTGATTAATAGCATCCCAGGTGGTATTACCCGCTATTCCCGTTGGTAAAACTCCCACAATTCTCTGGAATTTTTCTATTGCCGAAGATGTCGCCGGTCCCATGCTATTATCTTCTGTTAAGGGGCGATTATTTTTATCTGTAATTTTCAGACGATTTAAACTCTGTTGTAGTCTCAGAATGCTCTTATCTTTATTCTGTTCTTCATCTATCACAGAATTTGCAGGAGCATTAGGAACAGGATTTACAGGTACATTAGGAACAGGATTTGCAGGAGTATTTGCTGCTTTACCTGTTAACCCAGCAACTATGGCGTTGGCCATTGCTTCACCATCATATATTTGCATATCTTTGGCAGAATCAATGAAGCAACCCTCTATAAGAATTCCCGGCATATTTGTTCTTCTAAGAACATACAAGTGAGAACCACTTTTAACACCACGATTAAAAAAGCCTAATTTGACAATTTCATCTAATACTTTTTGGGCAACTTTTCTGCCACCGTCGCTAATCGCAAATACTTCAGTCCCATTGGCTTGACCATTAAAGGCATTAAAATGAATAGATACAAAAAAATCTACTCGGTTATTATTGGCTTTATCACAGCGGCTACCTAAAGAACGATTTACTGTACTGGCGCTATTGGGTTTACAGGGAATGACTGTATGTCCTAAACTTTCTAATTTATCTATAACCTTATTGCCTACCTCCATTGTTAACCTATCTTCCGATCTTATGCCGCTTGCACCACTATCGGGTGGGCAGTTGTGACCAATGTCAATGCCGTATTTCATTTGTATCTCCTTGAGTAACTTTACTGGTATTTCAATGATCCACTACTTGTTAATGTATTTCCAAAAAGGATAGATATGATTTTAATCTGCTATATAAAACCTAGACAAGTCTAAAGATTTATTTCTTACTTCAATGGGAGCATGGGAGCGGTTATCCCTCAGTAAGCTTTCACGCTTTAGCCAAACGCGATCAATTAATTGCTTTAGGTAGAGATTCCGTTTCAAACCCCCATTAATCCCCAAAAATGTTTAAGATTAAGGTAAAGAAATATTTCGTAGCCAAAGCATGATGAAACGCATTGTCTTAATTGCTGGATTTGAATCCTTTAACGCGGACTTATACCGAACAGCGGCTAGTTTAGCTAGTTCTCGCTGTCCAGATTTGGATATTCGAGTTTTCAGCGATCGCAATATTACCACAAACAGCACCGAAGTAGAAACAGCACTTAAAAATGCAGATGTCTTCTTTGGTAGTTTAATCTTTGATTATGACCAAGTTATGTGGTTGCGGGAGCGTATCGTTAATATTCCCATTCGTCTCATTTTCGAGTCAGCACTAGAATTAATTAGTTTAACGAAAATCGGTGCATTTGCTATCGGTGACAAACCCGCAGGAATGCCTAAACCGATTAAATTCATTCTTGATAAATTCACTAATGGTAAAGAAGAAGACAAACTTGCCGGTTATATCAGTTTCCTGAAAATCGGACCTAAGTTATTAAAATTTATCCCAGTCCAAAAAGTCCAAGACCTACGCAACTGGTTAATTATCTATGGTTATTGGAACGCCGGCGGTTCAGAAAATGTCGCTTCCTTATTTTGGACAATTGCAGAAAAATACTTAGATTTAAAAGTTGGAGATATACCACCACCCACGGAAACTCCCAACATGGGCTTATTACATCCCGACTATCCAGGTTTTTTTACCTCACCCCGTGAGTATTTACAATGGTATCTTGTAGGGCGAGTGTCTCACCTGCCTAAGAAAGGCGGGCAAGATGTCCACCCCACAAAGCCAGTTATTGGTATTCTACTTTACAGAAAGCACGTAATCACCAAACTGCCCTATATTCCCCAACTGATACGGCATTTTGAAAAAACAGGGTTAATCCCCCTACCCATCTTTATCAACGGTGTAGAAGGTCACGTAGCCGTCAGAGATTGGATGACCAGCGACTACGAAACCCAACAGCGTCAACAAGGTAATCTGGAAACGCCTTCACTTTCCTCAGAAGCGGTAAAAATTAATGCCATAGTTTCTACCATCGGTTTTCCCCTGGTTGGTGGTCCTGCGGGTTCTATGGAAGCGGGAAGACAGGTGGAAGTAGCTAAACGCATTCTCTCAGCCAAAAATGTCCCTTATATCGTCGCAGCACCGTTATTAATTCAAGATATTTATTCTTGGACACGCCAAGGTGTGGGCGGTTTGCAAAGCGTTGTCTTATATGCCTTACCAGAATTAGATGGTGCAATTGATACAATTCCCCTGGGTGGTTTAGTCGGTGAACAAATTTATTTGATTCCTGAAAGAATACAGCGTTTAACTAATAGAGTCAAAAGCTGGGTTTCCCTGGGACAAAAACCTATTTCTGCGCGAAAAATTGCCATTATTTTATATGGTTTTCCCCCCGGTTATGGTGCGGTGGGAACTGCTGCATTATTAAACGTTCCCCGCAGTTTAATTAAATTACTAAATGCACTCAAAGCACAGGGTTATACAGTTGGTGATATTCCCGAAGACGGAGAAGAATTAATTCGACAAATTAAAGCAGCAGATGAAATTAATCCCTTAGTAGAAAATAATAAAAAAGATCTGACAACGGTGAATGCTAAAACATTAGAAAAATGGTTAGGCTATCTGTTGACATCTCGCATAGAAAAACAATGGAAATACCTCACCGGTAGCGGCATTAAAACTTATGGTGATGAGTTTAATATTGGTGGTGTGCAATTAGGTAACATCTGGATAGGTGTCCAGCCACCTTTGGGTATTCAAGGAGATCCCATGCGGTTAATGTTTGAAAGAGACCTCACCCCCCACCCTCAATATGCAGCTTATTATAAATGGTTACAAAATGATTTTCAAGCTGATGCTGTTGTCCATTTTGGAATGCACGGAACTGTAGAATGGTTGCCAGGTTCACCCTTAGGAAATACCGGCTATTCCTGGTCTGATATTCTTTTAGGAAATCTGCCAAATCTCTATATCTACGCAGCAAATAATCCTTCAGAATCAATATTAGCTAAACGTCGCGGTTATGGGGTGTTAATCTCTCATAATGTTCCTCCCTATGGCCGCGCTGGTTTATATAAGGAGTTGGTAAATTTACGGGATTTAATTGCAGAATACCGCGAAGATCCAGCCAAGAATTATCTGCTAAAGGAAGGAATTTGTAAAAAGATTGTTGATACTGGTTTGGAGGTGGATTGTCCTTTTGATGATGCGAAAAACTTGGGGATTCCTTTTACACCGGAAAATGTGAGAATGTTCAGCAATCACGCTTTTGATCATTATTTGGTAAAGTTATATGAGTATTTGCAAGTTCTGGAAAATCGTCTTTTTTCCTCTGGTTTACATACTTTAGGTGCAGCACCAAGTCAGGAGGAGTTAACTGGTTATTTGGATGCTTATTTTGGAAACGAACCACAGAGGCACAGAGAACACGGAGAGGAGGAGGAAATTACAAGGTTATTAAATCAATCTACTGATGAGTTAACTAATCTTTTAAGGGGTTTAAATGGTGAGTTTATTCTTCCCGCACCTGGTGGGGATTTGTTACGAGATGGTGCTGGTGTTTTACCGACGGGAAGGAATATTCACGCTTTAGATCCCTATCGTATGCCTTCTCCAGCCGCTTTTGCACGGGGTAAGGAAATTGCTCAGAAAATTATTTCTCAGTCTTTGAGTGAAAATAAGAAATATCCTGAAACTGTGGCGGTTTTATTATGGGGTTTGGATGCTATTAAAACTAAGGGTGAATCTTTGGGGATTCTCTTGGAATTGGTGGGCGCTGAACCTGTGAAGGAGGGAACTGGAAGAATTGTTAGATATGATTTAAAACCTCTTGCTGAGGTGGGACATCCCCGCATTGATGTGTTAGCAAATCTATCGGGTATTTTTCGGGATAGTTTTGTGAATATTATTGAGTTGTTGGATGATTTGTTTCAACGTGCTGCGGAAATTGATGAACCAGAAGACATGAATTTTATTAGAAAACACGCTTTGGCTTTAAAAGCTCAAGGTGTGGAAAATTATTCGGCTAGATTGTTCTCTAACCCTGCCGGTGATTTCGGTTCTTTGGTTAATGATAGAGTAGTTGATGGTAATTGGGAGTCTGGGGAAGATTTGGGGAATACTTGGGAAAGTCGTAATGTCTTTAGTTATGGGAGAAATGATAAGGGACAAGCTAGACCAGAGGTATTACAAACTTTGTTGAAAACTAGCGATCGCATTGTTCAAGAAATAGATTCGGTAGAATATGGTTTAACTGATATTCAGGAATATTATGCCAATACGGGCGGTTTGAAAAAGGCCGCTGAAAAACAAAGTGGTAAAAAGGTACAAGCCAGTTTTGTGGAAAGTTTTTCTAAAGATACCACACCCCGCAATTTAGATGATTTATTACGCATGGAATACAGAACTAAGTTATTAAATCCTAAATGGGCTGACGCAATGGCTAATCAAGGTTCTGGTGGCGCTTTTGAAATTTCTCAACGCATGACGGCGTTAATTGGTTGGGGTGGAACTGCTGATTTTCAAGATGATTGGGTTTATGATCAAGCCGCGGATACTTATGCTTTAGATCCAGAAATGGCGGAAAAATTACGTAAAGCAAATCCTGAAGCTTTTAAGAATATTTTGGGGAGAATGTTGGAAGCGTCAGGACGCGGTTTATGGCAAGCTGATGGAGATAAATTAGATCAATTGCGAAAATTGTATGATTTAACTGATCAGGAATTGGAAGGTGTTAAGGTATAAATTTAACTCTCTTCTATTTGTAGCAATGGTCAGATTTTCAAAAATCCCAAAGCTTACCGTCGTAAAAGTAAGGTCTTGAAACATTTACGACGTATTTCTACTTTTCTAAAAATTATTTATTCCACTACAGCCTATCTAAATCTGATCTAACATCCGGCGGCGTTTTTGCTCAAACTCATACTCAGAAACTAATCCTTCTTGACGAAGTGCGTCCAACTCCCGCAAAGCATTAGCTACTGATTCTACTTGATTACTCTGAGGAGGTGTTACCTGACCTTGACTTTTACCCAAATTAAAATGACGATCAAAAGTCTCTTGATCTTGAGTTAAATACCAAACCCACTCAATAGCACTAGCTACCTTGGGAATAGGTGTCCAAGATAATAAAACATACACTATTCCCCAAAGTGGTTGCCCCAAGTAGAACTTATGCAAGCCTGGAATCGTTATTGTCCCAGAAAAGGCTAAAATAGCCGCAATAATCCGGTTTTTTTCCTTAATTAACATGATCTCATCCTAATATAATTTGTGGGATAATTTGTCAAGTTACTTCCAAAGCTCAGAAAACAAGTAGTGAAATTTCGGTAAAAAACCCTACTTTAACCAACCTAGTTTTTATATATGAATCTTCTACACTAAAATTAAGGTGTAGAGCCAAAATTTCCACCTACTGGACTAATAGTAATCATTTAAATTAAAGGAAAATGGGATTCTTCGACTCGGAAATAGTGCAGCAAGAGGCCAAGCAGTTGTTTGAAGACTATCAAGCACTGATTCAACTTGGCAACAGCTACGGCAAATTTGACCGTGAGGGCAAGAAATTGTTTATTGAGCAAATGGAATCTATGATGGACAGATATCGCGTCTTTATGAAGCGTTTCGAGCTATCAGAGGATTTCATGGCCCAAATGACTATACAGCAGCTAAAAACTCAATTAGGTCAGTTTGGTGTAACTCCACAACAAATGTTTGAGCAAATGAATGTCACACTAGAAAGGATGAAAGCGGACTTGGAAAAAACAAAATGACCATTATATAGGTAATGGGTAATGGGTAATGGGTAATGGGTAATGGGTAATGGGTAATGGGTAATGGGTAACAATAATTTCCCATCACCACTGTCAACTGTCAACTGTCAACTGTCACCTGTCAACTGTCACCTGTCACCTGTCACCTGTCAACTGTCAACTGTCACCTGTCACCTGTCACCTGTCAACTGTCAACTGTCAACTGTCAACTGTCAACTGTCAACTGTCACCTGTCAACTGTCAACTGTCAACTGTCAACTGTCAACTGTCAACTGTCAACTGTCACCTGTCAACTGTCAACTGTCAACTGTCAACTGTCAACTGTCAACTGTCAACTGTCAACTGTCAACTGTCAACTGTCAACTGTCAACTGTCAACTGTCAACTGTCAACTGTCACCTGTCAACTAACCTATTAATTTGACTTAGGACGTGGAAACTGAGAGGGGGACTTAAACTTCTCTACAGGCACATCCTTAAGTGCTTTCATCATAAAATCGCGCCAAATAGGGGCTACCATTACCCCACCAGTTGCTCCACGTGCTAATTGTCTGCTGTCGTCCCTACCTACCCAGACCGCAGTAGTTAGTTGCGGCACAGTACCCACAAACCAAATATCCTTTTCTGAGGATGTAGTTCCTGTTTTCCCAGCGGCTGGTCTGTTTATGGCGGCATTTTTACCCGTGCCTTCAGTAATTACCGAAGTCATAATATCAATGGTCGCCGCTGATGCCCAAGAATCGAGAACTTGTTTAGGTTTAGGTGTATTATCGAGAATGACATTACCAGCACTATCTGTAATGCGGACAATTACGGTAGGTGGTGATTGCCAGCCATAATTAGCAAAGGTAGCATAAGCACTAGCCATTTCTAGGGGAGTGACACCAATAGCACCCAAAGGTAAAGAGGTAACGGGTTCCATTGGACTCATAATACCCAAAGTCCGGCAGGTTTCAACGACTTTATTCATTCCCACTGCTTTACCAAGTTTAATCACTGGGATATTCCGAGAAGTGGCTAGGGCTGTGCGAATTGACATTGCTCCAGCAAAACTACCATCATAGTTTTTTGGGTAGTACCAACCATTACCATCTTGATAACCCACTGGAGCATCTATGACTGTGGTATCTGGTGCATATTTACCAGTAGCAAAGGCAGCATAGTAAACAAAAGGCTTAAAGGAAGAACCCGGTTGACGTTGCGCTTGGGTGGCTCGGTTAAATTCACTGGTTTTATAATCTACACCACCAACTAGAGCTTTCACAAAATGCGTCCGAGGATCAATTGCTACCAAGGCCATTTGATTCTTAGATAACCCTTGGGACTGAAGCTTTTCGTGCCATTCTTTGATGGTTTCTTCGGCCATGGCTTGGAATTTAGCATCAACAGTAGTTTGTACGCGCATTCCCCCTTTGAGCAGGGCTTCCCGGCCAAATTTTTTCGCCAACTCCTGGGCTACAGTATTGGTAATGTAAGGTAAGGCGCTACCTTGAAAAGACCTGATTTTGCCAAGTTTAATTTCTTGCTTGAGGGCATCATCCCGTTCTTTTTGGGTAATCCAATTTAACTCTATCATCCGCCCCAAAACTTCTTTTTGTTTCTGTTTGGCCATTTTCATGCTGGCAAAAGGGCTAAACTCTTCTGGTGCTTGAATTAAACCAGCCATCATGGCTGATTCACCTAAAGTTAAATATTCTGCTGATTTGTTAAAATAACTGCGGGCTGCTGTTTGCACACCGTAGTTGTTATGACCCCAATAAACTTGATTGAGGTACATTTCCAGAATTTCGTCTTTACTGAGAATTTGCTCTAAACGAATTGCTAGTACAGCCTCGGCTAATTTCCGCGTAAAAGCCCGTTTTTGAGACAAAAACAGGTTTTTCACCAATTGCATGGTGATGGTAGAACCACCTTCTTTGACACCACCTGCTACCATGTTGACTACCACAGCACGGCCAACTCCACTAGGATTAATCCCATGATGATCGTAAAAGTGACCATCTTCACTGGCCAAAACTGCGCGTTTGAGGTTGGGGGAAATTCTATCCAATGGTACTACTTCTCGGTTGGCTTCTCCGTGGATACTGGTTAAAAGTTTACCTTTTATATCGTATATGTAAGTTGTTTCTGAAGGAAAAAAGTTTTTAATTTGTCTAACATCTGGTAAATTACGGAAACTAATGGCTAAACCAACTAGTGTCCCCGCTATAATGGAGCTTGATAGGAGTGTTATGAATAGGAGAGTACCCCCAGTTATCTGACCGACTCCTTTAAAAAACTCAAATCCAGATGAATCCTGCTGTTGTGGTTGTTTGTTTTCAAAAGTCCTAGAAGACACGGCTATCTCACTTCCTCACTGGTAAATTTAAATGTAATTCATTAAATGGCAAAAGACGGTTAATTTTTTGTAATTATAGTAATCTGACAGAACAGAGACGGGATGACAACCCTAACTTTTACAGTCGAAAGTATATTTAATGGCGAATTTCTTAGTATGACGCAAAATTTCTCTTGGTTGCATCGTGGTGTGGCAGAAATTTTTCCTCAACCCCATCGAAATGATCATGACACGGAAAGTCTGGAAAAGCGGTTACTTAATTCTGACCGTCCTTTAAGAATTAAACTAGGTATTGACCCTACGGGGGCAGATATTCATCTTGGTCATAGTATCCCTGTACGGAAATTGCGGGCTTTTCAAGATGCTGGTCATACGGCGGTACTGATTATTGGAGATTTTACGGCGCGAATTGGTGATCCTACTGGTAAATCTGAGGTGCGTCGTCAGCTTACGGAAGCTGATGTGACACGAAACGCTCAAACTTACCTTGACCAAGTACGTCCTATTTTAGATTTTGATACCCCTGGTCGGTTGGAGGTACGTTATAACTCTCAATGGCTTTCCCAGATGGATTTAGGAAAAACTTTAGAGCTACTTTCCACAATGACTGTAGGACAAATGTTAGCTAAGGAAGGTTTTTCAGAACGTTATCAACAAGAAAGTCCCATTTTTCTCCATGAATTCCTGTATCCACTAATGCAAGGTTATGATTCCGTGGCTGTGGAGGCTGATGTGGAATTGGGGGGGACTGATCAAAAATTTAACATCGCTGTCGGGCGAGATCTACAACGTCATTTTGGCTTAAAACCGCAGTTTGGACTGTTATTACCAATTTTAATTGGTACTGATGGTGTACAAAAAATGTCTAAGTCTTTAAGTAATTATGTCGGTTTGGGTGAACATCCTTCACAAAAGTATCAAAAACTTCAAGGTGTACCAGATAATTTACTCCCACAGTATTTTGAATTGCTGACAGATCTACCTTTAGATAGTTTGCCACAAAACCCACGCGATCGCCAGGAGTATTTAGCCTGGGAAGTGGTGCGTCAATATCACGGTGAAGCGGCAGCTAATGAGGCTAGAGAGGCTGCTAAAACTGGTGGAAGGGAAGGAACATTACCGGAGTATTCTGTGGCTGCTATTCCTCAATTTCCTACCAAATTGGCCTTTATTTTGGGTGCTACTGGTTTATGTAAAAGTACCGCCGAAGGTAAAAGGAAAATTCAGGAGGGTGGAGTGAGGATAGATGGTGATAAGATTACTGATGCGGATTTAAGTTTTTCTCAGCCTGATGATTTATATAATAAAGTGTTACAGGTGGGTAAGAAGAATTTTGTACGGTTAGTAAAGTAGGGGCGAACGGCCGTTCGCCCCTACAGCTGTTTGCCCGTACAGAGTTGTAGGGTGCGTCAGATATGGAAAATCTATTTATTTGCAGGATTTATACAGTAGCAAAGCACCCTACCAATCTGCCAGTTATAATGTTGTCATTATCAATAATTCTTAAAAGTCATGATTCAAACCTTAACTAAAATTGTTACATTCGAGGAATTTGTTAACTGGCTTCCTGACAATTCCGATGTACGTTATGAATTACATCGTGGAGAAATTGTTAAAATAGCCCAACCAGTGGGAGATCATGAAGAAGTTAAAGGGTTTTTAGGTGTGGAAATTCCCTTTGAAATTAAACGCATGGGATTATCTTATGTGATACCTAATCAAGTTATAGTTAGACCAGAAGGTAAAGATTCTGGTTATTTTCCCGATTTGTTGGTTTTAAATCGTGGGAATTTAGCTAATGAACAATTATGGAAAAAACAATCAGTTATTAGTAATGGGGCTTCCATACCGTTAATCATCGAAATTGTTTCCACTAATTGGCGTGATGATTACCATTTAAAGTATGCTGATTATGAGGAAATGGGTATTGCTGAATATTGGATTATAGATTATGCAGCTTTAGGAGGACGTAATTTTATTGGTAATCCTAAACAACCTACTATTTCTGTTTGTAATTTGGTAGATGAAGAATATCAAATCAGCAGATTTAGAGATGATGAACGGGTTATTTCTCAAACTTTTCCTGAATTAAATTTAACTGCAAATCAGATTTTAAAAGCTGGTATGATGTAGGTTTAAATCAAATAAATCAAAATATTTGCAGATTTATTCCCCAAACATTACCTAAACTGCTACTGCTATAAATTAATTTTGACTAATTTTGACAAAAATTTCTGACATATTCCCTGAAAATAGGAGATAAATCAAACAATATGTTATCCCCTGTAATTTTCTGAATTAAATACCTTTTTTGTAGAGATTCTAACCCATTAATAAAATTAGTAGAAGATAATTCTAAGGTAATTTTTAGATATTCTCTAGATACGGGTTGATTACATTTACTCAATGCTAAAATAATTTGTTGTTCAATGGGTGATATATTGTTAAATATTTGGCTAAATAAAGATTGCATTTCTTGAGTAATTACTAATTCATTTTCTGCTAAAAATTCACTAACTTTACCATTAAAAATCTTTTTAATTGAGATGGTAATAGTTTTTAGAAACAATGGATGACCTGTATATAATATCATTAAATTTAACCAAGTATCTTCATCTTTTAATCCGGTATTTTTGAGAATATCTATATTTTCTAGTCCTGATAGTTCTAAAGACTTAATAGGATATAATTCTTCATCTAAAGATTCCATTTCTGGACATTGTTCTTGACTGATTAAGATTAGATGACTTTGATGTTGGGTTTCTGTAATCATTTTGAATAAGGTTTGATAGTCTTGATATTCTGGTTGATATTTTCCCGCAAATTGATGAGGAGTAAAGATATTTTGTACATCATCAAGAATAATTAAGCATTTTTTATTTGTGAGAATATCAAATAATTGTTTTAATTTATCATTTATAGTTGCTTTGGGTTCTTGTTGACAAGTATTTAATAAGTCGTTAATTAGTAAATTTAGGGATTTGGGAAATTTTAAACTTCTCCAAATAATAACTTCAAACTTTTGTTGATGTAAGTCTATAAATCTTTTAACGAGGGTGGTTTTACCAATACCGGATAATCCTAAGATTGAGATTAAATTAGTAGTTTGGTTTAATATCCAATGGTTAAGCGTTTGTAGTTCAGTTTCTCTATTATGAAATTTGATGATTTGGGGTGCTAGGGTTAAGTCGTGATGAGATAATTTAGATTGAGTATTTATATTAGTTTCTTGAGTTTCTTTATTAGGATGATTTAAGGTTTGTGGATAATAAAAATAATTGTTAGTACCATTTATATTATAAATATTAGAATTTTCAAATGATTTAATATATCCCCTTTCTAATGTAGAACGGAAATTAGTTTTTTTAATATCTTCATTTAATGCTTGAGATAAAAGTTGCCATAATTCAGCACCTATATCTCCGACATGATTTTTAGTAACATTACATTCTTGTGCAATATCATCATAGGTTCGTCTTTCCCATGTTCCCTGAACTACAGCAGCTTGAACATCATCTAAATGCTTGCCAGTTTTTTCAAAGACTATCTTATCAACAAATGTAACAACTTCGTTTATATTCATACAAGCTATACATTGTAAAGGTTGTAACCATTATAGATGAATATTATTCAATTTTTTCCGATCTTTTCCTATTTTTTGCTTAGTATTTTGTAATAAAACAACCGTATAAATCCGTATCTACAAGAATTAAAACTATAGTATAAAGAATTAATCTACACATAAACAACAAATACAATGACTACAAAAGCTAGAGGAAATTTACCACGCTTTATTACTACAGAAGCTATTGCACCAAATAATGATGCTGGTTATCAAAAAGTTTGGGATGCAGTCAGAGCAGCATTTTCTTCTAGTCGTGAGTCTAGTATTGGGTATTGGCGTTATCCTCTTTTTCTGCAAGTTGGCGATCGCCGCAAAGAACCAGATATACTTATTGTTGATCAACAGTGGGGCATAATAGTAATAGAAGTTTGTCCGGTAAACATTGAACAGATTACATCAGTTAATAATAATCAGATTCAGTTTTCAGATAATGTTTTGCAAAGTAATTATTCTCTAGAAAATATTTCTCAATATGTTCAAGTATTGCGTCAATATTGTGATCAAGAGCCTATTAAAACTCCAGAATCAGATATTCAACAAAAAATCATTGGACGTACTTTAATTGCTTTTCCCAATATTAGTACAAAACAATGGGAAGAAAAAGGATGGACGGGAACAGAAGAGGGTACACCATTTATATTTAATAATCAACTGGGTGAAGTTGGCTTGAAAAACCGTATAGAAAAAGCTCAGGCGGCGATTACAGGCGAATCATTAAATGATAGTCAATACGAATCTCTTCTAAGTGTCATAAGTGGAACATCTATTCTGCGTAAGCCTTTGGAAAAAATTGAATCTGCTGATAATCAAAGTCGTTACAATATCTTAGCAGAAGCACAAAAACTGATGTATGAATGGGATGCTGAACAGGAATGGATTGGTAAATCTATTCCACCAGGACCACAACGAGTAAGAGGAATTGCTGGTTCAGGAAAAACTGTTCTTTTTAGTCAAAAAGCAGTAATTATGCACCTGAAACATCCTGAATGGAAAGTAGCTTTTGTTTTCTTTACTCGTAGTTTATATGACCAAATTGAAGCGTTATTTAAGTTATGGATAAGTCATTTTACCAATGGAGAAATTAAATATCAGAATTTACCTAATTCCAATTTAAGAGTTCTTCATGCTTGGGGTGCAAGAGATAGAGATGGTTTATATGGAGAAATTTGTAGAATCGAAAGGGTAACAAAGTTAAATCCAGGTGATACAGGAGAAAAAGTTCCTAATAATGGATTAGCCTATGGTTGTCGAAACTTTTTGCAGCAAAAGCCAAAATTTAAACCTATTTTTGATGCTTTAATTATTGATGAAGGTCAGGATTTAATGACTGAGGATGATCTTAAATTTACAGCAGAGGATGGTGAGGAGAAACAGCCAATTTATTGGTTAGCCTATCAATCATTAAAATCTGTTAGTGAGGATCAACCTGAGCAAAAACGTCTGATTTGGGCTTATGATGAAGCGCAAACTCTACATTCTACAGGAGCAGTTGCACCCGAGGGATCACAAGTATTTGGTAATAACATTACTACGGGCTTAGGTTATATTGGTGGAGCTTTTTATCTAGGCGGTATTCGTAAAGCTTATGATATGAGACGTTGCTACCGCACTCCTGGAGAAATTTTAACTGCTGCTTATGCTCTTGGTTTAGGTTTGTTACAATCAGAATTTTTTACAAAATCAAAATCTCAACGTATGAGAAGAAGATATTTATATTTTATTGGTTTTGAAGTGTTAGAAGGGGATTTCAGAAAAGTTAATACTCCCATAACTATTACCAGACCTCCAGAAAATTCACCTAATCCTGTTTCTAGTCTTTCTAATCATCCAGTTATTAAATTTGAAACATACAATTCTCGACAAGATGAACTTTTGGCATTAGTAGAAAAAATTAAATCTAATTTACACAATGATAAATTACAGCCTCATAAAAACATTTTAGTGATTGCATTAGGTTATACCACTCCCCCTTCTTATGATGGTAACAAATTAGAAAGACAAGTTGCTAATTTCTTAATGGAGCATGGAATTGATATTTATATTCCTAGCGCATTAGAATTAAATGATACTAATCCTAAATGGCCTAATAATAACCCTGATTTATTCTGGTATGATGGTGGTGTAACTATTTCCCGAATTGATCGAACTAAGGGAAATGAAGCAGATATGGTTTATCTAGTGGGGTTAGATAACATTGCTAAAAACGAAAGCGATACAAAACTACAAAATCAATTACGAAATCAATTATTTGTCGCTTTAACTCGCTCTCGTGGCTGGGTGGATATTAGCGGTATTGGTGATTATCCTTTCTATGAAGAGGTAAATAAAGTAATTGCACAAGGTAATACTTTTACTTTTACTATTAAAGGAGTGACACCATCTCAAGATGCTAATGATGATTTCACTGAAGAAGATGAACAAAATCTTTAATTGTTAACAAGTAGGTTGGGTTGAGGTAACGAAACCCAACATTGATATCAAATTTTCATCAGCGATAGATCACCCCCAAATAAGCAACATCTTCTAAATCAGTATTTTCTAATTTCCGACGAATAATCAAATCTTCATTCAGATATTTAATACATACATTTGTATCTAACAAATATTTCATGATAATTTAAACTCCTCTAAGTCATCAAAAACACCTTCAGAATCTATAGTTAAAGGAGTATCTTTTAAACATCCTGATGTTTCCTCAAAAAAATTAGCTGGCCAACCTTTTCCTTTGGGTTTATTTTCCTGTTGAAAATCATTACTAGGTTTTAAAATAATAGTAATAGTTAAATCAACATTAACAATATTTACAGGAATATCTAAATGTAATATTCCATCTTCACCAACATGAGAACTTAAAGTTATTGTTTCCATAGCATTTAATTACATGGAGTGATTTTTACTAAGATATATCTAATTATACATCAGATATTTAAAAATTGCCAAATTGAACATACTAGTTGTAGATGATATAGCCTTTCCCAGCAAGTAGGTTGGGTTGAGGAAACGAAACCCAACATTGATATCAAATTTTGACAACATGATCAATACTTGTAACTTGATTCTTAAACTGTTCCCACAACTGAAAAAATAAATCAAAAGCTAATTTTTCATCCTCTACTTGAGACAAAATAATACTTTCCCAACCTTCAGCAGAATTAATTTGATATTTCCCTTGTATCCATTTCTGAAATTGAGCAAATTGTTTTTCCTGTTGTGTTAGTTGTAAACCTAACTCACCTCTGGACATACTATACCCCATTAATAACATTTTTAACCGAGTTATAGATACTTTTCATAAATACATTCCTGGGCGTTGTTTAATTTTGGTTAATAAGTCATAGAGATATTCTTGACTATTTTTATTACCATTAGTTGTAGTTACATCTAGCATAATCTTCTCCTCAATTCTCCTGAATATTTATTAAAAGTTTTCTTCAGTAACTATTAATTCTTGTCCTAAATGAATCTTACCAAAAAATTGAAAATTACCTAACCATTCTACTTTTGCTATTCCTTGAGGATGATGATTGTCAAAAACAATTTCCATCCCATCTATTATAACTATAATTCCTTAATTTCCATAACAGAGGTATCATCAGAATCAGAATCAGATTCAGTTTCATCTGGTACAAGGATAATGACTCTGACTTGTTTAAGTGCATGAATTTCTAAAGGTTTATCTAATAATAATTGACCTTTTTCATCAAATTTTCCCATGACTTCAAAAGCTTTCATTGTTTGACCTCAAATAGATAAGAATACAATTATAGCTGAATATAATCCACTGACAAATATCCTGCAATTGCTTCATACAAATTATGTAAAAGTTCTTCAAAAGAGTCTCCTTGAGTAGCACAACCAGGAAGAGAAGGAACTTCTCCCCAATATCCACCTTCTTCTGCTTCATGTACGATAATTTTTAGTTTCATGATGTTACCTTTACTTGATTTTAAGATAATTACAATATTATATCATATTATTACTGACTTATCAGGTTACAATTTATTTGATAATTTTTGATAATTTTTGCTAAACTAAACAAAAATAGTTGTAAAATTATAAGTAATATTATACCAACAAACAAATATGCAACAATTAATCATTCAAATTGCTGATAAAGAAAAAGCATAAATGCTATTAAAAATTATTTCTGCTTTAGATTTTGTGAACTCTGTAGAAGTCATAGAAGATAACACCAATATATCTGATGATGAGCAAGATTTTTTCTCCTTTGCAGGGATATGGGAATATAGAAATATTACTACTGATTCCATTCGTCAAGAAGCATGGAGACAAGAAATAAAATGATTTTATGTGATACAAATATTCTCATAGAATTTTATAAAAACAATTCTCAGGTTATTTCTGAGCTTCGTGATATTAGACTAAATCAATTGTAGGTTGGGTTGAGGTAACGAAACCCAACATTTCTAAACCTGACAACCTGACTCACTCAAGCTATCAATTAAGCAGAAAAAGCAAAAACATCAATCTCAATTTTTCTCTGGGATTTTTGATTACTATTCAACATTAAACGAATATTTTCAGCAGTTTCACTACTAAATGTTACTTCCCCACAACGAGAACAAACTTTAGCGGGAATACCCTCAACTAACATTAGTTTACCTTCGATTTCAAAAGTTTCATTAACTAATTCTTCAGTAAATTTATCTGAACCACAAATATGACAACTTAGCATTATAACCTCCTTTGGGAATAATTAATCCATTCTGTTTGCTCAGGCTCATATAAAGTAATAATAGTTAACATATCAGATTCTCGTCTTGATACCTGTAAATGTAAAGGACGATTATTAATTGTCAATCCTAAAATTAAACAGCTAGGAGAGTATTTATCATCAGGATAATCTTCAATAATAATTGCATTATCTCCTGTTTCCATTATTTCCGAGCGACTGATATTTCTTTCAACTAAACGTTTTAATCCGTGACGAGTAAATTCAAAATTTCCTGACTGAAGTTGTTCACGAATTTCATCTATAGATTTCATTAGTTATGGTGTGATCTCCTACAAGATGATAAAATTGATTCATTGATTCCAATGCAGATGAAGAATATAAATAATATTATTATACGATAAATTAGCAAATATTTTTGCTAATCGCAATATCATAAACTGTCTATTTTGTCAACCCACCCCTGACTTTGCTTTACAAAAGTACATCAAGGTATTTCTAAATTTGTCCCAAAAATTCTCTATCACTCCTGAATATTTTCCCTGTCCTCACTTTCCCTATTTCTCAAATACCTGTAAATAAAGGATTTCCAGATTCTACTTCCTGCAATTTTAGAAAATTGATATACTACGCCTAGATTTTGAAATTTTACCAAATCGCTGAAACTATTGCAAGATCGTTGATAAATAGAAATTATTCTCAATAAAATATTAAGAAAATATAAATATGAAGTTCTGTTAATTTTTCGATGATATTAATATTTAAACTATTTTCCAATTATCTATAATTTAAACTTATAAATTAAGGAAATAACAGGGTTAAGAGTAAAATTTTTGTTGTACTCTATTACACAGTATTTATAGGTTATTAAACACTTATAGGCTTTATTTAAGTAAGTCTAATTGTTGAACTACTCAAAAGTAGTCATATTAAACATCGCTATTGAAGTATAATAAATTAGATAATATGTAATAAGTAATAACCAGAATTATGAATGATGAAAAAATTATTGTACCTTTAGATGTACCAGATTTAGATAGCGCGATCGCTCTAATTAATAAACTTCCTCAAGTCACTTTCTGGAAAGTTGGTTTGGAGTTGTTTACCAGCACAGGTCCAAAAATTCTCGATATCCTCAAATCTCGTCAAAAACGTATTTTCCTCGACTTGAAATTTCACGATATCCCCAACACTGTCGCTGGTGCTTGTCGCGCTGCTGCTGGTTATGGGGTGGATTTATTGACAATTCACGCAACTTGTGGTAGTGATGCTCTCAAAGCGGCTGCGGAAGCTGTGGAAATTGGAGCGGAAAAGGCCGGAACAAAACCTCCGCAATTAATCGCTATTACGTTGTTAACCAGTATTTCCCCACGACAATTGGCGTTTGATTTGAAAATTCCCCTGGAATTACCAGAATTTGCTCTGGAAATGGCACTTTTAGCTGAAAAGTCAGGGTTGAATGGAGCGGTTTGTTCTCCCCAGGAGGTGCAACAATTAAGAGAAACTTGTAAAAATGACTTTTTGCTCGTTTGTCCAGGGGTGCGGCCTACTTGGTCTGATAAAGGCGATCAAAAGCGATCGCTCACTCCTTCCCAAGCTATCACAGCGGGTGCAGATTATCTCGTTATCGGTCGTCCTATTACTGCGGCTGCTGAACCTGAGTTAGCCTGGAATCTGATTGTTGAGGAGTTAAAAACTTTTCCCACTAAAAACCAAAGGACTCCCAACTAAAGAAAACTTTAGTTATCAAGATAGTTCTTCCTTATCAACCCCATGATAACAAATTCAAAATCAATTGTCAACCCCCTTGATAGTATTTTTTGGGCTTTTCTTGGGAGTGGGAATTATTCGATAAGTTATGGAGGTACAAAATCATCTGCGTTTATCTGCGTTTATCTGCGTTTCCTTCCTAATTGCTGTACCTGTGAGGATGGGAAATGCTATTATTTACAATTTATATGATGACAAAAACGAGCAATGCTAAACCTTGACTGGAGTTTAGAAGTTGAAGAGGAAAAAAGAACAAGGAAGAACGAAATCAATTTCTCTCCTGGTTTTTGGCGCTTATATTTAATAGCCTGTAATTTATGGTTATTTATTGCTCCTGGATTTTATTATCCTCTAATTGCGAAAACTATTACTCCTAAATCTGTAAATCCCCAAGTTACTAACTCCTGTTCTCAACAAAGTTTAGAAACTTTAACAACTCAATTAATGTTAGATTTACCTGGTTATGCTAACCGTGTCGCTCAACGTGCGCGTCGTCTGAAAAGGAGTGTTGATACTTTTTCCTATATATTGGCTGCGGGTAAACCAGAGTTTGAATCTTTACCATTAAATCCTGGTATTGATCATGGGGATAACTATAACACGGAAGGAGTAGAACAGGTTTTCTTTACAACCTTAGAGAGAAAATATCTTAATAAGAAACCTGTAGAATTACAAGAATTTCACAGGCTATTTTTGACAAAAACTAACACTGGTTGGAGTGTGGTTATGATGTTTTCTCAAACCAGTGAGTATCCAGTTAAACCTCCTATCGCACCACCCAGAAATAGTAGTTATGGTGCGATCGCTCAAGGTGTTAAACTATGGTTACGGGATTGTCAAGCTGGAACTGTTCGATTACAGTAAGTAGTTACAGCCATTTTCAGGTAAATCGTTTTTTGTTTCCCACCCAGGCGCAAATCAATATACTATATACTATTACCCTTGGGGAACTTGATTTAATTCTGCTGTTAGCTTCTCTTTATTGCGTCTACGGATTTTAGCGTAAAGTTGAATACTCACAGCCATGAACACTACTAAACCGAAAATTAGCCAAGCTGTCATGTCGGTGGGTAAGTTATTCTTGAATATAGCCAACATGACAATTACAACTAGTAAAAGCGTTGGTGCTTCATTCAAAGCGCGTAAACTTTGACCACTCCATTTACATTCATCCGCTGCTAACTGCTTCATGAGTCTACCACAATAATGATGATAGCCAATTAAAACAGCTACAAACGCTAATTTGAAATGTAGCCAGGGTTCTTGTAAAATATCCATGTTTGTAGATAAGATACCAATAGCCATCGCTACTGTTACTAACATTCCAGGGGTAGTTATAATATCATAAAGACGCTTTTCCATGATTTGATACTGGTTTTTCAGTATCGTTTTTGCTGGTTCTGGTTCTTGGTTGGCTTCAACGTGGTAGATAAATAACCGAACTAGGTAAAATAACCCCGCGAACCAAACCACAAAGCCAATAATATGAAATGCTTTAAACCAAGAATAAGCCATAATATCGTAACCTGCCTTAATCGCCTTACAAATGACCTTAATACCAGGTTAAGGTAATTCTAGTCGAGAATGGCGATACATTAAGAACTATTATTGATCTTCTAACTGACTACTAAACTGTTTAGCAGAACGTGGTTTTAACTCGACTGACTCAGTGCGAGGTAATAAATCAAATATTTCTCTAAATTTGTCATCTATTTCTTCAAAAGGTACTTGACCTTTTTTGTTCAAGACTACTTTACCCGACTGGTCAAAAACTACAACTTGAGGAACACCCCCTGAATAATAATATCCTGGTTCTGTCGGTTGATAGGTCTTGTCAGCTAAAATGGTATCAACACTGATAGGAATAATCTCCGCTGCGCGTCCATAGAATGCTTGTACCTCGGAAACAACTTGGGCATATTTCTTGCAATCGCTACTATCATCAATGTAAAATGTGACTAGGGCTGGTTTGTGTTCTGCTAATGTCTGTGCTAGTGTTTCTTTGGCAGGAACTAAAGAACCATTACCAGCATAAATTACAAAAATATTACCATCATAACGATCATCTTTAATACCTGCCATTGCGGGCTGTATACTAATTATGAATAGCAAAGGAAGCAGCAATAAGCATTTAGATATTAACCGTCTCCAGTTGGTGATTATTTGAGTTTGTAAAAAAAGCCACTTTATTATATTCATTCACAGAAACCTTGTATTTGTCAGTTGTCAGTTGTCAGTTGTCAGTTGTCAGTTGTCAGTGGTCATTGAAAAAAATCATCTTTTCTTGTTTCCCTATTTCCCGTCTCCTTGTCTCCTTTTGATGCTATCTTCTCTATAATAATCCTATTTGATTTTTTTAATGAACCACACCAGACACAGAGATCATGGAGGAAGAGAAAATAAAGATGTTATGTCTACGGATACACATACTCATTCAAAATCGTTATAGTTAGTTAAATTTACAGTTTCAAATGCTTTTGACAATGATCACGTTATTAATAAATCATGACTGTGGGTAAAAAAATAAAATTTATCAGTAGAATTACCTTAGGTTTTGCGGTATCAATAGCCAAAAGCGTGACGTTTTTGGTCAGGTCACTGCGTCTTGGTGCTGCTAGTGTTTTACCAGGTGCTATTGCGCGACGTATAGAACCCCGAATTTTGCAATTATTGAGTCAGCAAGTTAAACACGGGGTAATTATTATTGCGGGAACAAATGGAAAAACTACTACTGCTTTGCTGTTATGCACCATTTTACAACGAAAGGGGTTTCGTATTGCCCATAATTCTACAGGCGCGAATCTGGAAAATGGTTTAGCAACTGCTTTGATAGACAATGCTAATCTGTTGGGAAAGTTAAATATAGATTATGCAATTTTAGAAGTTGATGAAAATATAGTTCCCAAGGTTTTGAAACCGCTACAACCTCGAATTATTCTCTGTTTAAATCTGTTCCGCGACCAATTAGATAGATATGGAGAAGTAGATAGTATTAGTAAGCGGTGGACCAAGGTAATTTCGACTTTACCAGAAACAACCGTAGTTATTCCCAATGCTGATGATCCAACTTTATCATATTTGGGTCAACAGTTACCACAAAGAGTCTTATTCTTTGGTTTAAATGAACCAGAAAATTATTTAGAAGCTATTCCTCACGCTGTTGATTCTATCTATTGTCCTAGATGCGGCCATGCTCTAGACTATCAAGGGGTTTATTTATCCCACTTGGGAGATTTTACTTGTCCTAGTTGTGGTTTTACTAAAGGTCAACCCGCATTATTAAGTCGCAACTGGCCACAAATTCTTGTCGGTTTGTACAATAAATATAATACTTTGGCCGCAGTTACAGCAGCAAAAGAATTAGGAATTGATGATGTTATTATCAGAGATACAATTAACGATTTTCAAGCCGCTTTTGGTCGCGCTGAAGATTTAGTTATTGACGGTAAACGAGTACGGATTCTATTATCTAAAAATCCCGTAGGTACAAACGAAACTATTCGCGTCGTTACTCAAAGTACCGATAAAACTACTTTATTGGTCTTGAATGACAGAACCCCCGATGGTACTGATGTATCATGGATTTGGGACGTGGATACGGAAAAGTTGGTAGCACGGGGAGGAACATTGATTGTGAGTGGCGATCGCGTGTATGATATGGCCTTACGTTTGCGTTATAGTCAAGAATCTGTGGAGAGTAATATTAACCTGATTGTAGAGTCAGATTTGCACAAAGCGATCGCAACTGCTCTAAAGCATACACCAACAAATGAAACTTTACACATTCTCCCCACCTATTCGGCCATGTTAGAAGTAAGAGAAATATTAACTGGTAAGAAAATCCTCTGATAATTGACAATTGACAATTGACTAATTATGCTGTACTAACAGCAGTGTTTATCTGTGAATTATGAAAATAGTCAAACTGATTTTACTTGCTTTTCCCGCATTTTTAGCATCTCTGCTATTACTAGTCAACCCAGCACAGGCTTCCTTGAAAGCTACACCTGCTGCAAATACAATTGCGTTATTATCTAATCAAGCGAATCTTGATTTAACAATACCGCAAATAAATAAGATTACACATTATGTGATAGAAAAAACTGGTTGTAGTTGCGCTAATTGCGTTCAGACTAATTTAGATAAGTTACAAGGTAAATTGCCTATGATTGGGGCTTAATTAAGTTAGACTAATTAATAAAGATACAGATTTGCTGTGTCTTTATTAATTAATTGATATGATAATCAAACTCTGAAAAAGTAAGTTTAAATTCTGGAACTTTGCAGATATTTATAAGCGACAATAAATTATGTTAGGAAAAAAAATATCTACCCATTTTACCCATTTATTAAAAACCACCATTTTCGGTTTAATCTTAGGATTATTTGGCTGTGGAAATAGAAATATTAGTACAATATATAATCAAAGAAATTCGACTATTATTAACAGTAACTTACCCATAGTAGTAGCAACTAATAGCGTAATTTGTGATTTAACAAAACAAGTTGCTGGGAATACAATTAACCTGATATGTTTAATCCCTCCTGGTATGAACCCCTTAACCTATAAACCCATACCGGAAGATAGTCGAGTTATTGAAAGTGCTGATTTGGTTTTATATCATGGTTACAATTTTGAACCAGGTTTAATGAAAATCATTAAATCTACTACAAATACAAACTCTTATCCAAAAATTGCTGTTGCTGAAAGTGCTGTCAAAAATCCAATCAAAATTAAACTTATAGAACCCCATATTTGGCATAATCCTAATAATACCATAAAAATGGTAGAGATTATTAATAATAATTTAATTAAATTAGCACCAAATAATAAAAATATCTATAGTAAAAATACTAAAAAAGTCATCCAAGAAATGAATCAAATTGATAATTGGATTAAAAAAAGACTAGATACTATTCCTGCTAAAAATCGCAAGTTAATCACATCCAACACAGCAATGATTTATTACGTCAAGGCTTATAATATTCCATATTCAGTAAATTTAGCTAAGATCAAAAATATCGAAAAGCTGACATATACAGAAGTCGAAAATTTCGCTATGGATATTCAAAAAGCTAACGTACCAATAATTTTTGCAGATACAACAACTAACTCTAATTTACTTGAATCTCTAGCCACAGCAGCCAATGTTAAGGTTTTTCAAAGACCACTTTATATTCATGGACTAGGTGCAGCGGGGACTGACGGAGACACCTATCAGAAAATGATGGACGCTAATACAAGAATAATTGTGGAAGGACTGGGAGGAACATATTTAAAATTTGAACCTGATTAAAAAGGAAAAATCATCATGACTGAATATCAAAAGCTCGAATAAAGCGGACAGGAAACAGGACGTGATTATCCCCTGCTGCATTTCTCAAGTATATTCATCATCAACATAAGATTCATATATTTCATGGGTTTCCGTAGAAGTAACGGAATTAGCTAAATGGAAGCTATCATCTGTCACACGGATGATTTCTCCAGAAAAGAATTTGGCTAAACTTTCCGCAGCTTTGAGTACACCATCGTGATCCCAATTTGATGGTGGTGGTTGCACTTTTGTAGGAGAAGAAATAGCTTGTGTTGGTGCTGTGTTAGTGACAACTGGCTGAGTTTTGACAGGTGCGGGAGGTGGTGTGGATACTGTAGATACTGGCTGTGGTGTGGGTGGGAGGGATGTAGGTTGGGGTGGTTGTTGGGGTGGTTGTTGGGGTGGTTGTTGAACGGGAGGAGAATTTTGCCCCGGTGGATTTCTTCTCGTTGATATCACATTTGCGCCATTAGCTTTTTCTAGAGTGACTTGTATTTCCTGCTGAAAGGCTTGTCTAAATGCTGTAGTAATCACAGGTACATAAGATTTCACTTTGTCATACCAAACTGCTTTTACCCCTACACGGGCCATAGAACCGTTAAACTCAATTAAATGGCACATTTGCCCTAGTAGTGCCTGGGTGGGTAGCTGTTGAATATGTCCACGCACTTGTTGCCAAAGTTGTGTTAAGTCGTATTGTGAATCTTCTCTAATTGGCTCTACTGGTGCTGGTACGGATAAAGGTTCTGGGACTGGTGGTGGGAAATTAACAGGTGAATTGTGATTTGTGGGCGGATATGCCGGTGCAGGGGCGACGGGAGGGTAAACTGGGGTTACAGGAGTTGTATTAACTCGCTGGGAAATATTTGCCGTTTGGATTTGAATATTGGCACTGGGTAATAATCCCAGTAATGTTACTTCTAACCATAATCGGGGTTGAGTGGTGTTTTTTAGTTGTACTTCTGCCGTTCTCAGGTGTTGTTGTCCCAGTAGGATGGTACTGGTGTCAAATTTTTGGGCAAAGTTGACTAATGATGTCCAAGTTGACTGGGTACAGGTAACTAAATCTTGACGACTGGGGGCGGTTTTCGCTATCAGGAAATCCCGGTAAAAAGCGGCGAGATTTTGGAGAATTATTAGGGGTTCTCTACCTCTATCTAGGATTTTTCTGGTAAAGTCTAATACTATCTCTGCCTGATCTTGACTAATAGCCTCTAATAGTCCCAGTAAGTCTTTTTCACTGACTGAACCCACCAAATCCCAAACTTTATCCGGTGTCACTTCTCCATTGACTAAAGCTAATTGATCTAGTAAACTTTCTGCATCTCTTAATCCCCCTTGGGCAATTTGTCCTACCAATGTCAAAGATTCATGGGAAATATTAATATTTTCTTGGGAGGCAATGTGAGTTAGATGTTTTACCATAGACTCTAGTTGAATCCGCTTGAAATCAAACCTTTGACAACGAGAAATAATTGTTGGTAATACCCTTTGTGGGTCAGTTGTTGCCAGAACAAAAACGACGTGCTTAGGTGGTTCTTCTAGGGTTTTAAGTAATGCGTTGAAGGCTGCGGTACTTAACATATGGCATTCATCAATGACATAAACTTTATACCGACACTGCATGGGAGCAAATTGCGCCCTTTCAATCAGTTCCCGAATATTATCAACACCAGTATTACTAGCAGCGTCAATTTCAATCACATCTGTAGAATAGCCTTTAGTAATTCCCTGACAAATTTCGCAAACCCCGCAGGGTTGGGGTGTGGGTTGGTTACCTTGCAGACAATTGAGAGATTTAGCCAAAATTCTCGCACTAGAAGTTTTTCCTGTACCTCTGGGGCCAGTGAACAAATAAGCAGGGGCGATTTTTGCTGAAAGAATAGCATTAGTTAGGGTAGTAGCGATCGCTTCCTGACCCACCAGTTCAGCAAAACTTTTTGGCCGATACTTATGGTGCAGCGGTTCGTAAGACATGGAGACAGGTTTAAATCCGTATATCCCAGGTAAATTAAGGGTTTCACCATTCTAACAACTTATGGCATTTTCCCCTTCCCTTGACCCTAGGAAAAGACTTTTAGTGCAAACCTGGGTACTAACTATCGTTAAAATTTGAAGAAGCAACATCAATGGTGCCGCAGATGCTCAAGCAACTACTTCAATGGATCAAAAAACTTTTCCGGTGCTTGTTTGCTGGTAAACAAAATCTCACCTCCGCTGGAGAACAAGTTCCAAAATCAGTAGCACCACCCCTGAGTGATACAGATTTAGAATTTCTATTTACAGAACTTTTAGAAGGAGTCCATCAAGTTAAGGGACAAACCTGGGCGCAAAAATGGCTAGATAATCTTGAGGATCGTGTCAGCACGGATCGCTGGTTAGAATGGTTAAATCGGTTTGGGGAAAGATTATTAGCATCTTCTAGACCTCATAATGAATTAGCAGCTAGATTAGTTCAACTCGGTGAATTGAGAGTTGGGGAAATCAGTAATCTGTCCTACGATATAGGTATGAAAATCTTAACAAACAATCCGGGAGAGCCAATTTGGGAATATGATGGACCAGATATAGTACAAAATAATCCCTCAATACCAACCAAAACGGAGGAAGAACTAACGACAGAAGAATACAAAACTGTTACCCTAGATGAGTTACTCATGATGTTGCAAGATGATGAAAACCTATGTCAGCAACTTGCCCAACAACTAGGGATGGAAACAGATAATCCAGAAGAAATTATTGACGCCTTGGTTAATCAGTATCATGAAGCTAATAAATCTTCTGTATAATCAGGATTAGTCATGGTCAGAGTTTTTGACTCCATCTCCTGGTCACTAACCTCAATGACTAAGTTTGATTTGTTCACTGTAGCTATAAATAATTTTACGTAATTAAATCCCAATTTTGGAGTTGATTCCGTAATTAATGATTTTCTAGACACGACGATAGCTACAATTTAGGAGAAGCAAAAATTCAATAAATTGGCAGATGTTAAGGTGGCTATTGCAGAGGCTTAACGAATTTTTACAGTACATCTTTGACAGTCTGGGGATCATCAATTCCCAGACCAGTCAAGGTAATCTGGTGGCACAGCAGCCACCAGAACTTACGAATGCGGATCTAGAGTTTTTATTTAACGAACTGTTGGAAGGAGTACATCAAGCGCGAGGGGAACGGTGGGCGCTGAAGTATTTGCAGCGCATGGAACCAAGAATTACTGTTGACCGTTGGCTAGATTGGCTGTTGACTTATGGTGACAAATTACTATCTTCTCCAGCGCCTAATCATGAGTTAGCCCAACGGATGGTACAACTGGGTGAGTTGGGTATTGGTGAGGTTGGCAACCTGTCCCATGATATTGGGATTCAGCTATTGTGGCGCAACATGAACCAAGACCAGGAGCGCGGTCAAGAACCACAGGACTTAGACATCCCTATACCCACTCAAGAGGAGCTAGATATTCCTGGTCAAGAATTACTTCGTCAAGGTGAAGAATTATGGGCATATCAGGATGTGGATACTATTACTGACCAATCAGTATCCCAACTGATTGAGGACTTATTGACAAATTCTTCTCCAGGGACAACTGGTAAGTCTTTGTCTAAAAATACTGCCAAAGAAAAGACTAAGACGGTAAGTGGCTCTCACGGTGACGACTATACAATTCACAAACTTCCTGAAAATGTTGAGGAAGTATTTGCAGATCCGTTAGCTCCCCTCAAGGAAAGCTTGATAGCGATACAACCTCAGTTAGCATCCACTTTAGATGAGTTGATGGTACGGTTGGAGCAAAGCACTAATCTCGTTGAGCAGTTAGCTTCAGATTTGGCAATTCGTGATGGTCAGATCGTTGGGCAACCAAGATCAGAAATATTTGTTCCTAATCAGGCGGAAACTTTATTTTCTCAAGGTCTCCAGCAAGCTAAATCGGGGAATTTATTAGCCGCTTTGGCTTTATATCAATGCGCTAGTCAACTACAACCTCAAGTTTATGAATATTGGTGGCATCAGGGGTTAGTTCTCTTTCATTTACAGCGATTTACTGAGGCGATCGCCGCTTATGACCAAACACTGGCACTCAAACCAGATTTATACAAGGTTTGGTACAGTCGAGGCTGTATTCTCTGCGAATTGGGAGAGTTTGATCCGGCTATCGCTGCTTTCGATCAAGCAATCTCTATTCAGCCAGATTACCAAGAAGCTTGGTCTAACAGGGGTTTAGCATTACTCAAATTAGGTTTAATCTCGGAAGCAATTACTAGTTATGATCAAGCTATCAAGCTACAACCTGAGGACGCGGAGGCTTGGTACTACCGAGGGATAGCTTTAGCTGTGATTCAACAAGACGTAGAAGCAATTGCTAGTTATGATCAAGCCCTGAATCTACGACCGGACTATCATGAGGCCTGGATTGATCGGGGTATAGTCCTATTTAATTTAAAAAGATATGCGGAAGCAATTGCTAGTTATGATCAAGCCCTCTCTATTCAACCCGAATTTTATTTGGCTTGGTATAATCGGGGTGTGTCCTTTGAAAACTTAGGTAATCGTCAAGAGGCGATCGCTTCCTATCAAAAAGCCATAGCTATTAAACCTGATTTTCACCCCGCTTGGTATAACCAAGCTGTAGCCCTATTTTACTTAGAACGTTTCGCCCAAGCTATTTCCTGTTATGACAATGCTTTACAAATTAAAATGGACTATTGGGAAGCTTGGCTCGGTCGTGGTGTAGCTGCGGCTAATCTCAACTCTTACCAATCATCATTGATTGTAGTTAGTAACATTTCTAAGTCTAATCCCGCTCTTAACTTAGGTGGCTATGAGGGCAAGTTAGCAAGTTATCAAGAGGGTTTGAAGCATCTTCGTCCAGATACTCACCCGGAAGGCTGGGCAAGATTACATATAGCTATCGCTAATACTTACTACGAGCAAGGAAAAAAAGATCTCGCACTTCGTGATTATTGGCATGATGCTATATCTGAATACCAACTGGCACTATCCACTCTCTCACCAGAAGATTTTCCAGAATTGTACCTAGAAATTTTGCAATCTCTGATCAAGGTGTTTGTCTGTTTGGAAGAAACAGCCACTGCACAGGAGTTACAAAAATGGGGAATTGAATTATTACAACAATTACTCTCTCACCCCACTCGTTCTGATGACAGCAAAAAACAATTAATAATAAAATTTCCAGATTTTGAACAATTAGCAGTTGATTTGAGTCATAATGAGTCATAAATAGATAGACAAAACTTGGTAGAAGCTTGAGAAATCGCTGAACAAGGTAAAAATAATTGCTTATAGTGGATTTAATTTGCTCAAGAGTACAAATACAGCAATATTCTTAATCTGGCAAAAAATAAGGGAGGGCATCTCCCCGGAATTAAACCCTCAAGCGAATCAAGGGTAATCTGAGAATGATAAGCTATATGGTGACCGAAAAAAATCGGATACAAGCCCCGTCCTTCTAAGACCGCTTTATAGTAAACTAAGTATAGTCGCCACAGGGCATTGGGAGACTATAAACGGACACTCCAGACTGGATCAGACTACTTTTCGGTAGCACCGGTCAGTGAAATGTCAAGGAATCCTCGCTCATGAAAGGACGAGGGGTTCATTACAAATTGTTAGAAAAGTATTCCCTAATGCTTATACAACAGAAGGGATAGCGAGTGCAGCCGTTGCACCATTAAAGGTTTTACCTTTATAAAGACAAGAACTATTACGCATTTCTACATTAGTAGATTTTAGTAGGTTTTGGCAAACGGTTATGTCAAATATAAAAGTGCAAATAAAGGCAAGTTGTTAAATGGGTTTTTCCTCAACGGCTCCTCTCCTCCTCCGCGCCGCTCGTGGTGAACAAGTAGACCGTCCCCCCGTATGGATGATGCGACAAGCGGGACGCTATATGCAAGCATATCGGAATTTACGGGACAAATATCCTTCTTTCCGCGATCGCTCGGAAATTCCTGAGGTAGCGATCGAAGTTTCCCTCCAACCCTGGAGAGCTTTTCAACCCGACGGAGTAATTTTATTTTCCGATATTGTCACCCCCCTACCAGGAATGGGGATTGACATGGATATTGCGGAAGGGAAGGGACCAATTATTTATTCGCCCATACGCACTAAACAACAAGTTGATCAACTGCATTCCTTAGATCCAGAAACAGCACTGCCGTTCATTAAAACGATTTTGCAAGCATTACGGCAGGAAGTAGGTAATCAATCAACGGTATTAGGCTTTGTCGGCGCACCCTGGACTTTAGCAGCTTATGCGGTGGAAGGTAAAGGTTCTAAAACCTATTCCATTATCAAAAACATGGCCTTCTCAGATCCCACTGTTTTACATCAGCTATTAACTAAATTAGCTGAGTCTATTGCAGATTACGTGCGCTATCAAATTGATTGTGGTGCTCAAGTAGTACAAATGTTTGACTCTTGGGCTGGACAATTAAGCCCTCAAGATTATGATACCTTTGCTCTACCTTATCAAAAAATGGTATTTGAGAAGGTGAAACAAACTCATCCTGACACACCATTAATTTTGTTGGTGACAGGTAGCGCCGGACTTTTGGAAAGAATGGCAACCTCCGGTGCTGATATTATTACTGTAGACTGGACAGTAGATATGGCGGATGCACGAGCCAGATTAGGTAAGCACGTGAAAGTACAGGGTAATCTTGATCCCGGTGTGTTATTTGGTTCTAAGGAATTTATCCGCGATCGCGTTTTGGACACTGTTCGCAAAGCCGGTAACTGGGGACATATCCTTAATCTCGGACATGGTGTATTACCAGAAACTCCAGAGGAAAACGTCGCTTTCTTCTTTGAAACCGCAAAAAACCTCAACGCTTTGGTTTAGTTTCTGTTTGATTTTTTGGGTGGGTTTTTCCCACCTGATTTTTGGGGAACGCAGATAAACACAGATAAACACAGATGAGGAAATATCCTTTAATCATCAAAATATACTTAATCTTTTAAAATCCAATTTGCTAGATTTTGTCTAATTCTTCTTAATCTTCCTTCAGAAATTGCCACAATTTTACCCAAAAGTATCTGTTAAATCGGATTCTGTGTATTCAGGAAGATGATCATTTTCTAAGTCTCTCATAGCTTGTTCTCAGAAAAATTTGTTCCATTCTTCATTTTCTTTATTGATCAAAATTGGGATTAAGGTTTTTTGAATTGTCCATTTTTCTTCTTCTATCAGTTCTAAAATAGTTTCTTTGATCAGGGCTTTTAGTTGTTGGGTTTCCATTGTTCACTTTTGGTTGATTATTCTTTGATTTTACCTTGTTTTCAAATTGTGGATCTGTGACTAGGATATTGAGATCCCCGACTTCTTTTCTTAATCTTTATCATTTATTCAGTTTAATAAACATAGAAGTCGTGAATCTTAGACGATGTTATTTTTAGTAAGTTAACGGTAATATCCTGTACATCCTTTAATCCTGGTTATCCTGATTCAGAATTAGTTTTTTTTCTATAATCTTCAGATTTTACAGTTTACTATTATGAACGCAAGATCAGAACTATTATAACCGCTTTCCAGTAATCATCTTGAGAATACAAACTAATAACTACTTTCCACCACCATATCGAACCTACGGGAAAAAAGGGAAGATGCGCTTTTGGTGCTTTTATGTCAAAGGTAATTTCATTATCAGAGAGTAAATTTTCTCCTTTTCTCCATCCTACCTGATCTATAAATTTATTCCAGATTTGGTGGTTGTAAGTTGTTGTTCCCCCCACACTTTCATAAATCTGCTTTTGTACAGAAAAACCAAAGCGTCGATTACTATTCTTTACCCATAAATTGTCTATAATGCTAATGTCTTCACTGGGAATATCAAGAACATTGTCTATGGTTAAATAACCTGGTATTCCCCGGTTAGCAAGTGTCAATATTATCCGTCTTGTTTCGTCATCTGCTTTTTTCCATTTACCATCTGCTAACAATTTCTCTAGTTTTTGATACTGACTGGGTACTTTGATAACAGATATTTCAGGTTTGTCAAAAGGTGGTTGAGAATTAGGTTTTTGATCTACAAAATATAACTCCTGCATCACTTTTTTTACAGATTGATAACGATATTTCGCAATAGGACTTGCTAATTTTTCCAAAATCTTTCCTAATTCATCACTTACCACATTTCCATTCAAATAATCTCTCCATACCCATTCTCCTTCCATTGGACTATATAAATCAAACGGACTCATTCCTGTTAATAAATGCAAACAAGTTACCCCTAAACTATATAAATCACTAATAAATAATGGTTTACCTATTGACTGTTCAGGAGCGCAATATTCAGCAGATCCAATAATTGTCCCTGTAGCTGTGCGTTGCTGTGACTTGACTATTTTCGCCGCACCAAAATCTACTAAAAATAACTGATTGTCACTACTGCGAATAATATTTTCTGGTTTAATATCTCGGTGAATTACCTGTTGACTATGAACAAACTCCAATATCTGTAACAGTTCTCTTAATAATCCTCTAATTTGCTGTTCAGAAAAAACGCCATTTTTATCTAACTCAGTTTGTAGAGTTTCACCTTTCACAAATTCCTGTACTAAATATTGACGATTATCGGATGTAAAATAAGCCATTAACTCAGGTATTTGAGGATGCTTACCTAACTCCTCTAAACGTTGTGCTTCCTGTGAAAATAACTGGGATGCTTTTTCAATACTATCTGTTCCCTGTGCTTGGGGTAAAAATTGTTTAATTACACAATAAGGTTTTGATGGTTTATCCTCATCAATAGCTAAAAATGTTCTACCAAAACCACCCTGACCTAAAATTGATTTAGGTATATACCTTTCACGCAAAAGTAACTTATTACCGCACTTTTGACAATATTGAAAATTATCAGGGTTAGGAAAAAGACAGTCAGGATTAAGACATTGACGCATAGACTCACCACCAAGGCTTTATTGTAATTTTACCCTAATTAATCAAGATTTACGCAAAATCTCTCAAAAACTCATTTCTCTGCGTCTGGAGGGGTTCATTTAAAAAAATATATAACTTAACTAACACCCATATCACCGATTTCTTAAAGAAATCGGGGATCTATCTCCTCAAATCATGCTACAATTACGCACTGAACTCAAGCATACCCAAAAACCCCAACATCCAAATTCATGCCCAAAAAACGTATTTTAGTTACAGGTGCAAGTGGCTGTATCGGTCACTATATCAGCGAAGCCTTAATTCAAAACACCAATCACGAATTGTATCTCCTAGTTAGAAACCCCAATAAACTACAAGTAGATACTACAGTTCGTCCAGGTATCACCATTCTTCAGGGTGATATGCGAGAAATTGGTAAATTCTCTAATTTACTCAAAACCATTGATATCGCTGTATTAACAGCCACTTCCTGGGGTGGTGAGGGCATTTTTGATATTAATGTCTTCAAAACTCTAGAATTAATGAACCTGCTAAATCCAGAAAAATGTCAACAAGTAATTTATTTCTCCACAGCCAGTGTTTTAAATCACGAAAACAAACCACTCAAAGAAGCCGGAGAAATTGGTACAGATTATATCCGTTCTAAATATGACTGTTTACACCAAATTGAAAAGTTAGCAATTTTTCCCAAAATTACCACAGTTTTTCCTACCTTAGTTTTAGGTGGTGATGATAAAAAACCCTATTCTCATCTCACCTCTGGTATTCCCGAAGTTACTAACTATATTAATATCATTCGTTTCTTACAAGCAGATGCTAGTTTTCACTTCATTCATGGCCGAGATATTGCCACAATTATCCAATATTTAATCGATTATCCACTACAACCCGGAGATCCACGCCGATTTGTTTTGGGGCAATCTTCCCTAACTGTTAATCAAGCTATAGAAGAAGTTTGTGCTTATTTCAATAAAAAGATTTATTTCCGCATTCCTTTGTCTTTGGGTTTAGCTAATTTAATTATTGTCTTATTTCGCATTCAAATGGCAGCTTGGGATAGATTCTGTATGAATTATCGTCATTTTAACTATGCTAATGCTATTAATCCTAGCAGTTTCAATTTACCAAATTACTGTGCAACAATGACTGATGTTTTGAAAATTAGCAAGGTCAAAAATGGCATTTAGATCATAGCCATTTTTAATCAGGGTATAGGTAATGGGTAATAGGTAATTTTATGTATAAGTTTAAATTAAGTAAGTCGGCGTAAAGAAATCAAACTATGTAAAGGTCAGTAAACAGGGATGCGGCTAAGAAACTATCTTAGTTAATCCGCGTCACCATACATATCATATATTATTGGCAGTCCTATCATGAGTAATTCTATCCGTTGGCAATCTAGCACAGCCGCACTCATGGCCATAGCCATTACAACAGGTGCAGCTACCCCATTTTTATCTTTTAGTCCTGTTTTTGCTCAAGGATTTAATCTCAATCAATCACGGACAATTAGTATTCCCTCCAATGTAACTTTACCTGTCACCTACGAAAAGGAGAAAGTTATTGTCAAACCCGGTGAAACATTAGCCTTAACTTTGAAAATAGCTGACAATATTACTGATAGTAACAGAAATATTTTAATTCCTGCTAATACTCAAGTTATCGGTGAATTACAACCAGTAAGATTAAATACTCGATCTTCTATCAATAACCAGCAAGGTGTGCGTTTTGTAGCTAGAGAATTGGTATTTCCTTCTGGACAAAGATTACAGATTTTTGCTAACTCTAAAACCATCACCCAAACAGAAACAATTACCAAAGGATCAAGCACTGGACAAATATTAACTGATGCGGCTATTGGTGCGGGTGCTGCTAGTCTGATTTCTTTGGTAACAGGTAACAAGAAAATTGAAGTTTTAGAACCTGTGGGTGGCGCAGCAGCGGGGGCTTTAGCTAGTGTATTATTGCGAAAACAAAAAGCTGAGGTTTTTGTGCTTAAACCTGAACAGGATTTAGATATTACTCTGACTTCAAATTTGGTGATCACTGGTCAATAGACTGAATTTGATGATATAAATAATAAAGCGATTTTTTCCTGAATTATGGTAAGCGATCGCTTTATTTTTATGTTAATCTCTCTCTTTTAGAGACTAATGATATATTGATTGTGGTGATATATTGATTGTGGGGTGGGCTTCTAGCCCGCCCCAGCCAACAATACTATCTGATCTTTATTTCAGCTTCATAACTTACCCTAGCTCGTAGTTATCACTTGATTCCTAAAAATCAGGGCTTTAGCCCTGACTAGGAACTGAATATTATAATTTTGATTATAATTTTGTGTGACACTTTGATGACACTTTATTGACAAAATTATCAGCTAGATATAATAATTCCAGATCATCAATATCAAAATCACCTGCTAATACATCTTTCACAGCGGATATTTGATCATTATCTCTAGAAATTCTCAAACATTCTTCTAAATCTACTGCTAAATCAAACAATGATATATCTCCTAAATACTTTCTAATTTTTATAGCTACATCATCATCACTAACCAAAAATTCTTTAATAGCATCAAATAACGGACTAGATATTTGATCATCTCCCCAAGTTTCTAACCAATCACTTTCTACATCTTCTACATAAATATGAACAAAATTTAATCCATAATTTAACCAATCTTGCTGCATATTCCGGGCTACTGCTAACGCTTCAGTCAGATTTTCGAGTTGAGCGTTGCTATTAGTTTGTTGTTGATTAACCATAAATGGCATTTTCAGCAGATTAATGATGTTGGCTAGGACACAGATTTCGATTTTAATATTTAGGAATCAGGAAAAATTCATATACTTTCCTTCGGCCAGATGATCACTGTTATACAGTGCAACATTGACTAATTGTTGAATGAAATCATTTTCTTGCGGATTATAACTCAAGAATAATCCTCTTTCTATTTCCCACAATTGCAGTGCATTTTGCCACTTTTGATATTTTTGAGCATGAAATTCTTCACTAACACTTGTGACTTGAATACAGAGTGGTTTATTTTGATGATTACTGACAATGAGGTCTGTGGCCATAGAAAGGTCAGCTATATAACGCCGCCAAAAATTCCCTTCACGATGGACAATATCTTGAGCTATATATTTAATGATATCACTATCAGCTTGATTAAATTCCCCCGCCATCATTTTTTTCTTCCAAATATAAAATTTGGTGTCTGTGGCGTTTATCCATTTAGGAAATAGATAACCGTACCAATATCTTTCATTGGCGGTCATTTGCTCAAACTGTAGTTTTTGCTCTTCTGCGGAGGGTAGAGATCTAATTGCTAACCAAACTCTAGAGTCTGTAATCACTTCTAATAAAAAAGCCACGACAATTGGTTTGGACATCAGAGAACCAAGCTTGATATGTTTAATCCAACGGTTGATCTCTATTAATTTTGTCATGAGACTTGGATCTATTTCAGAGGCTTGTTCAATCAGTAGGTTTAATTTATCCTTAATTTCTTTGGCTTGCAAACTGTATCCTATGGTAAAACACTAACTTAGTTACTAAAGGCTTATATCGAACTTGATCGGTAAATAAGATTGTTAAAAACATCATCATTATTTTATTTTACTACAGCACTGATAAATTCAGCGTTGTTTAATTTTCCTACCAAAGTAGGATGAGATGGGCATATCAGTAAATAATCTTTACATTCAGTGCAGCTTTATGAAAATCTCAACATTATTTAGTACAACTTAGTTAAGAATAGTTTTAGCCACAATATCGTTTTTATCCATCATGTCTCAACCAACTATAGAATCCATTTTACAGGAAAAGCGGCTATTTCCGCCTGACAGTGATTTTTCGCAAAATGCCCATATCAAAAGTTTAGCAGACTATCAGCGTCTTTACGACCAAGCGAAAGCCGATCCTCAGCAATTTTGGGCAGAATTGGCAGAAAATGAGTTACACTGGTTTCAAAAATGGGACACTGTACTAGATTGGCAACCGCCTTTTGTCAAGTGGTTTGTCAACGGTAAGATTAATATTTCTTATAACTGTCTTGACAGACATCTCACTACCTGGCGGAAAAATAAGGCTGCGTTGATTTGGGAAGGAGAACCGGGAGATTCTCGCACCCTGACATACTCCCAATTACATCGAGAAGTTTGTCAATTCGCTAATGTACTAAAACAATTAGGCGCGAAAAAAGGTGATCGCATTGGTATTTATATGCCTATGATTCCCGAAGCCGCCATAGCTATGTTAGCCTGTGCCAGAATTGGCGCACCCCATAGCGTTGTTTTCGGTGGTTTTAGTGCTGAAGCTTTACGCGATCGCTTAAATGATGCGGAAGCAAAGATAGTAATCACAGCGGATGGTGGTTGGCGCAAGGATGCAATTGTCCCCCTCAAAGAACAGGTAGACAAGGCTTTAGAAAACAATGCAGTCCCCAGTATTACAGATGTGCTAGTTGTCAAACGCACAAATCAAACAATACAAATGGCAGCAGGTCGTGACCATTGGTGGCACGATTTACAAAAAGGCGTTTCTGCGGATTGTCCCGCAGAACCAATGGATAGTGAAGATATGCTATTTGTTCTCTACACTTCCGGTAGTACAGGAAAACCGAAAGGGGTAGTTCACACCACAGGAGGTTATAACTTATACAGTCATATTACTACCAAATGGATTTTTGATCTTCAGGACACAGATGTATATTGGTGTACTGCCGATGTCGGTTGGATTACAGGACATAGCTATATAGTTTATGGACCCCTCTCCAACGGTGCAACCACTGTCATGTATGAAGGTGCGCCCCGTGCTTCTAATCCCGGTTGCTTCTGGGATGTGATTGAAAAATACGGCGTGACCATTTTTTATACTGCACCAACAGCCATTCGTGCCTTTATTAAAATGGGTGAACATCATCCTAATAAACGTAATCTTTCTTCCCTGAGATTACTGGGAACTGTCGGTGAACCCATTAACCCCGAAGCTTGGATATGGTATCAAAAAATTATCGGTGGTGAACGTTGCCCAATAGTTGATACCTGGTGGCAAACGGAAACCGGTGGGATTATGATTACACCCTTACCTGGAGCAATTCCTACAAAACCCGGTTCAGCCACCCTACCTTTTCCCGGTATTATTGCGGATGTAGTGGATTTAGAAGGTAATTCCGTTCCTGATAATGAAGGTGGTTATTTAGCCATTCGTCATCCTTGGCCGGGAATGATGCGGACTGTGTACGGTGATCCTGAGCGTTTCCGGCGGACTTATTGGGAACATATTCCGCCCACAGATGGTAAATATACGTACTTTGCTGGCGATGGTGCGAGGAAGGATGAAGATGGCTATTTCTGGGTCATGGGGCGCGTAGATGATGTCCTGAACGTCTCTGGACACCGCTTAGGAACAATGGAAGTAGAATCAGCCCTAGTGTCTCATCCGGCGGTGGCTGAGGCTGCTGTAGTGGGTAAACCGGATGAATTGAAAGGTGAGGAAGTTGTAGCTTTTGTCACTTTAGAGGGGACGTATCAAGCCAGTGAGGAGTTAAGTAAGGAACTGAAAAAGCACGTTGTCAGTGAGATTGGGGCGATCGCTCGTCCCGGTGAAATTCGCTTTACTGATGCTTTGCCAAAAACGCGATCTGGTAAAATCATGCGGCGGTTATTGCGGAATTTAGCAGCAGGTCAAGAGGTGTCGGGAGATACTTCGACTTTGGAGGATCGCAGTGTGTTGGATAAGTTGCGGGAAGGTGCTTAGTTTGAAATAGTCTCACGCAAAGGCACAAAGACCCAAAGCAATCTGGGGTGGGCAATTTTGCCTACCCTAATTGTCTGAATCAGGATATCCAGGATTTAAGGATTTACAGGATTGAATAAATATCAATATACAGGGCTTGATAACCTATTAAATAGGTGTAAGCTAGAGTAAAATAACAGAGATGATATAAGTCAAGTCAAGAAATAAATGAGGTGAAATCATGACAACAAAAGAAGAACTAATCAAAGAAATTACTCAATCACCGGATTTTGTAATTGAAGAAGTCTTAAATTTCTTACTCTTCATTAAAAACAGGTTTAAGCAAAGAACTTCCGAAAGTCAAACTGGAGATGTTAGCAATAACTTATCATCTCCATCTTTTTGAAATTTCATTGATGATATTACTAGCCAAATTCCTCAAACAGAATGGGAAAAGCTACCACCTGATATGTCAAAAAATTTAGATTACTATTTATATGGTTCACCCAAGAGTGAAGAATGAAAAAAGTATTTGCTGATACAGGTTATTGGATTGCTCTACTAAATCCTCATGATGAATTGCATCTTAAAGCTAGAAATGTGACTGCATCTTTATTGCCTAATATACGTATAGTCACAAGTGAAATGGTATTTACTGAATTGTTAAATGCTTTTTCTAAACAAGGACTTCTTTTAAAAAGAGCAGCAATTAGTTTAATTAATCAATCTTTTAGTAATCCTAATATGGTATTGGGTTAAGCGAAAGCGCAACCCGATCAAAAGTTTGATAATATTAATTTTGGGTTTAACTTCACTGTATTATTCCATAATTGATGAAGGATTGATATTGATGACGAGAAGCAAGGAAAATAGTTTATGCAAGTAAGACAAGAAATTTTTGATACCTATTGGCGATTTGCTGCTATGCGTCAAGAAGTTTTTTTCAACAAACTTAAAAATGTACGACCACCTTGGACAAGCGATCCTATTCTTAATACTTATAAATTTTGTAATGCTTATCGAGTCAGTGATCGGGTTTCTCAATATCTGATCAAGAATGTAATTTATGATGAGAATAAGAGTCAAAATGAAGAAGAAGTGTTATTTAGGATACTGCTGTTTAAAATTTTCAATAAAATAGAAACTTGGGAATATTTAGAAAGCAAAATAGGGGATTATATTACACTGTCTAATTTTGATTTAGAGGGATATTCAAACATATTACAAGAAGCTATGAATATTGGATATGTGATTTATACCAGTGCTTATATGTCTTGTGCCAGTAAGGAGTTTGGTTATGATAAAAAGCACCAGAATCATTTAGCATTAATTGATAAAATGGTTGTCAAGGACAGGGTAATTAATCGCATAGTGAAAGCTAAAAGTTTAGAAGAGATTTTTCATATTCTTGAATCATATCCATTGTTAGGTAAGTTTATGGCTTACCAATTAGCAACAGATATTAATTATAGTGAAGTTATCAACTTTGATGAGAATAGTTTTACTATAGCAGGACCAGGTGCAGAACGGGGTATTGATAAATGTTTTATTGATACTAAAGGAAAAAGTTATGCTGATATCATTTATTGGATGACAGAAAATCAAGAAAATCAATTTCAACGTTTGGGTTTAAATTTTAAATCTCTCTGGGGTCGTCCACTCAAAGCTATAGACTGTCAAAATCTTTTTTGTGAAACTGATAAATACTGTCGAGCCGCTTTTCCTGATTTAAAAAGTAATCGCAAAAAGATCAAAGCCAAATTCACAGCAACTCCTCAACCAATTGATTATTTTTATCCACCTAAATGGTGTATTAATGATCAAGTTCAAGAAACTTTAGCACAGAGATTACCACCATTAGAAATTCCTAATTTGCAGGATAATGGTCAGCAATTATCTTTAGAGTTAGATTCTTTAGTAAAAACTACATCTGAAATTCCGAATTGTATATCAAAACAACATAACAAAAATGGGCAAAAAACTCCGATAAAAAAATCAAGCATTTTTCAAAATCCAGATACAGAAAAATCTCAACAGTTGTGTCTGTTTTGATATCTTATACTATTTATAAATCAACAGTAATTCAGGGTAAAACATGAATAAGAAAAGAAAACCAGGATATGCTAAGTTCGACTATAAAGATCCAAAAAAGAGAAAATATCGCTATTTACTACGGCGTATATGGGATGAAAATTTGCCGCAAGTTACCTTTGTAATGCTTAACCCAAGTACGGCTGGTGCAGGGGAAGAGGAAAATGATCCCACTATCAAGAAATGTATTGACTTGGCTAGGTCATGGAATTATGGTTCTCTTGAAGTAGTTAATTTATTCGCTTATATTGCAACAGAACCCAAAGAACTCAATGAAGCACTTAAAAAAGGAGATGACATTGTGGGACACAACAATAACCTTTATATTCTATCAGCCACAAAACGTGCTGAGTCAATTATTGTGGCGTGGGGAGCGGGGCTTGATAATTCCAGTGCAAAGAAATATCGTGTGGAAGAAGTGCTAAATCTCATTTCTTGTAAAACACTTTATTATCTTGTTGATAGTAAAGGTAATGGTGATGATTTAACAAAAAATGGACATCCACGCCACCCGCTACAACGTGATCGATCTCTTGACGAAAGAAAGATTTTTATTAAAAACGGGGCTTCCAAAAAATAAATTATCAAATATTTAAGGAATTGCATTATGAATTTTGCTGAATATCAAACAGAAGCACTGAATACCGATCAGATTCCTGCTGTTGAAGGTAGTGAATTAATCATACCCTTACTAGGTTTAGTTGGTGAGGTTGGTTCATTGATGACAGAATATAAAAAACATTTACGCGATGGAGATGCACACAAATTATTTAAAGAAGGAATTGCGGAAGAATTGGGAGATATGCTTTGGTATATTTCCAATATAGCCAGTAAGTTTAACCTCAATTTACAAGAAATTGCAGAAGATAATTTAAGAAAGTGCAATGACCGTTGGGGATGGAGAGATTCAACAGAAACAGATAATAAAAATACAAGTTACATCTTTGATAATGAATTTCCAGAACATGAAAGTTTACCACGACAATTTGAAGTAGAAATTACGGAAGTCAGCCAAGATAATTCAGTCAAAATGAAGGCATTTATTAACAAAGAACAGATAGGAAATGACCTTACTGATAATTCTTATAAAAGTGATGGCTACCGCTTTCATGACATTTTTCATTTTGCCTATGCAGCAGTTTTAGGGTGGTCTGTAGTTACTCGCAGTATCCTAAAACGTAAGCGCAAAAGTAATCCTCTTATTGACGAAGTTGAAGATGGAGGTCGTGCAGTAGCTATTGAAGAAGGTATATCAGCACTTGTATTTAGCTATGCTAAAGATCATGGTTTATTAGAAGGTGTTTCAACTTTAGATTATCAACTATTGAAGACTATTAAAAATATGACATCTCATTTAGAAGTTTCTCAATGTTCGCTAGGAGATTGGGAGAAGGCCATTTTAATGGGCTATGATGTCTGGCGACAGGTGGAAAAAAATCACGGAGGAACAGTAGTTGTTGACCTTGATGTAGGTTTGATAACCTATCAAATAGGTGTAAGTTAAAGTAAACTAACAAGTTGAGTTAGGATTTTGCATCTGTTACTATCTATTAATTTTAAATCCTTCTCACCACCCTCAAAAACCCACCCCACACCTCAGACAGATGAACAGGTATAGACTCAGCATCTAAAATGTCAAAATCAGAATCAAAGCCAAAGCCCGATTGATACCAAAAGTATGGATTCCAACTTTCATATTTGGACGCTGACACCTACAGATGTTTACAAGACCCTCATAACCACGCCCCAAGGTATCAGCGAGGCCGAAGCAAATTTAAGATTAAAACAATCTGGTTATAACGAACTACCCGAACCCCAAACACGCCCTTTAATTCTCCGTTTTACCGACCAATTAACCCATTTTATGGCCTTGCTGTTGTGGGTAGCGGGAATATTAGCTTTTATTTCCCAAACACCAGAATTAGGTTGGGCAATTTGGGCAGTAATTTGGATTAATGCTATCTTTAGTTTTTGGCAGGAATATCAAGCGGAAAAAGCCTTATCAGCCCTGAAAAAAATCTTACCTTCCCAAGCCAAAGTTTTTCGAGATGGAAAATTATCTGTAATTGCTGCCCGTGAATTAGTTAGCGGCGATGTCATGCAGTTAGAAGAAGGTGATAAGATATCCGCTGATGCCAGAATTATTCAAAGTCAATCTTTATATGTAGATGTTTCCGTACTCACAGGAGAATCTTTGCCCGTTCCCCGCATTAGCGAACCTGTCACCGCCGCCAATATCCATGCTTCAGAAGCTAGTAACTTAGTATTTGCAGGTTCTACCGTGGCCGCCGGTCGGGGACTGGCGGTAGTCTATGCCACAGGCACACATACGGAATTTGGTCAAGTTGCCCATCTTACAGCCCATGTGAAGCGGGAAGCCAGCACTTTAGAAGTGCAAATTTCCAGAGTAGTTCACATCATTACCATCATTGCTTTGAGTATGGGGGTGGTGATATTTTTATTAACTAAGTTGCTGGTAGGAATGCAACTCAAAGAAAGTTTCATTTTTGCCATTGGTATTATTGTGGCATTTGTCCCCGAAGGTTTATTACCTACTGTCAGTCTAGCCTTAGCTATTGGTGTCAAACGCATGGCCGCTAAAAATGCTTTGGTGCGGCGTTTGTCAGCGGTGGAAACCCTGAGTGCAACAACTGTTATTTGCACCGATAAAACTGGGACTTTGACTAAAAATGAAATGACTGTCCGCCAATTGTGGATTCCCAATACTCAGATTAATGTGACTGGGGTGGGTTATGAACCCAAGGGAGAAGTGGAAATTATTACGGAGGATTTACGAACCACAGAGGCACAGAGGACGCGGAGAAATGAGGGTTTGAGGGATATGTCTCAGGTGCGGTTAATGTTGGCTGGTGCGGCACTCTGTTCTAATGCGCGGTTAAATCATCCCCCTAATTCTCATCAATGGCAAGTATTGGGTGATCCTACGGAAGGGGCGTTATTGGTGGCTGCTATTAAGGCGGGGTTGAAGTTGGAGGAGTTGCAACACCAAGCCCCAAGGGTTCGGGAAATTCCTTTTGATTCCCACCGACGAATGATGACGGTTTTATTACAGGGGAATTTGCAGTTAGATGATAGGGAAAATTCCCAGTATTTGATTTTTACGAAGGGATCAACTTTAGATGTGTTGCAACATTCGCGGTATTTATGGCATTCAGGGGAAAGGCTGGAATTGACCCCAACCCAGCGGGAGGAAGTTGTCGCGGCTAATGATCAATTAGCAAGTCAAGGTTATCGTGTCTTGGGGGTGGCTACTAGGCAAGGTGGGGCGGAATTAAATCACTTAGATGATAATTTGTTAGAACAGGATTTGACTTTTTTGGGATTGGTGGCGATGATTGATCCAGCGCGGCCAGAAGTTGCCGATGCGATCGCTCTTTGTCATCGTGCCGGGATTCAAGTGACGATGATTACAGGTGATTATGGCTTAACAGCGGCAGCAATTGCACAACGTATTGGTTTAGCCAACGGTAAACCCAGAATCATCACTGGTGAACAATTGGGACATCTTTCTGATACCCAATTGCGCCAAATCCTCCACAAACACAAAACCGGGTTAGTATTTGCCAGGGTAATGCCAGAACAGAAACTCAGATTAGTGGAAGCATATAAAACCCTTGGTCATGTCGTCGCTGTTACTGGTGATGGTGTCAACGATGCCCCCGCTTTACGCGCTGCTAATATCGGCATTGCTATGGGAATTAGCGGTACTGATGTTGCCCGTGAAGCTGCGGATATTGTTCTCATAGATGATAATTTTGCCACCATTGTAGCCGCCGTTGAACAAGGTCGGTCAGTGTATCAAAACATCCGCAAATTCATGACTTATATTCTCGCTTCCAATATGGCGGAGTTTTTGCCTTTCCTGGCAATGGTGTTTTTGAAAATACCCCCAGCCCTGGTAATTTTGCAGATATTAGCCATTGACTTAGGTACAGATATGCTGCCCGCACTGGCATTAGGGGCAGAAAAACCGGAAGCTGGTTCAATGGAGTTACCACCCCGCAAAAAATCCCAACCACTCTTAGATTTACCTTTATTGTTACGTGCTTACTGCTTTTTAGGACTGCTGGAAGGTTTGGCAGGTATGGGGGGATTTTTCTTTGTTTGGTGGACAAATGGTTATAATATGACCCAATTACAGGCACTTAGTACCAGTATTTTATCGCACTCGGCTAATGCCGCTACAATGGCCATTTATCATCAAGCAACAACAATGACTTTAGCCGTAATTGTGGCTTGTCAAGATGGTAACGTTTTTGCCTGTCGTTCAGAACGGTTTTCGATTTTGCGTTTGGGGTTTTTTACTAACCGCTTGATTTGGGCAGGAATTGCGGTGGAATGGTTTCTAATTCTCTCTATTATTTATTCTCCTACTCTGCAAAAAATCTTCTCTACCGCAGCTTTAAAACCATCATATTTGCTAATTTTATTGTTTTGTCCACCGTTGATATTAATAGCTGATGAATTGCGAAAACGAATTATTAGCGGGACTTAGGCAAACAATTTGAGATTATCAGCTGTTGTGTATTTAATTTGTATAAATCTGGCGGGCAAGATGCCCACCCCACAAGATTTAATAATTATCGGGCAAGATGCCCACCCCACAAGATTTAATAATTATCGGGCAAGATGCCCACCCCACAAGATTTAATAATTATCGTCTTATTTTTATAAATTAGTGCCTTTTTACTGAAAATTGTCACCAATACACGACAAATTCAGCAGAATATGTTGTCTTGAATAAGCTAAAAAATGTATTCATTGTCACAGAAATTGAGGAATTGTAAGGGGATCAAGATATTAATTGCTCACTATTAATAAAAACTTATATAAATTAAAATCCAGATATATATACTATGGGAAAACGATTAATCAGAAATCCTGATTAAAAAATATTGCAATAACTTGATTTTGTTGCTAATGTGTGTGAGTACGACAGCGCTGGTGAATGCTCGGATCATTTAGAGAGGTAAAATCAATGAGCTTTATCTATCCTGCCAAAAGTCTTTTACTTGGTCATTGGTGATTGGCCATTAGTCATTAGTAAAAATTCCCGTTCAACAGCGGAGAATCAAAATATTTGCAATGACCTAATTCCTGTCACTTTAGGTTTGATTTTTGTTTACCGTTCATCAATCGTCCTACCTGTTGATTGCCAAAAACGCAATACATGAAGACGAGACATGAAAAATTTGGAGTTGAAAAACGATGAAGATTCAAGGAAAAGTTGCACTAATTACCGGAGCTTCCCGTGGCATTGGTCGAGCGATCGCCTTAGAATTAGCCAAACAAGGCATGAAAAGGTTAATATTAGTAGCACGCGATCGGCAAAAATTAGCCGAAGTAGCCGCCCAAATCGAAGCTTTGGGTGTAGAAACTACAATCATGGCCTTAGACTTAACTCAATCAATTTATGTTAATATAGCCGTAGCCCAACTTTGGCGCAGTTATGGACCGATTCATCTACTCGTAAATTGTGCTGGTGTCGCCCATCAAAACTCATTTTTGCAATCAAAACTTCCCCAACTGCAACAAGAACTCTCCGTTAATTTATTGGGAATGTATACCCTAACCAGCTTAATCGCCAAACGTATGGTTAGTCAAAAAAAGGGGATCATTGTCAACGTCTCCAGTTTAATGGGGAAAGTTGCCGCACCGACAATGGCCACATATTCCGCCACTAAATTTGCCATTGTTGGATTTACCCAGGCCTTACGTCAAGAACTGGCCCAACACAATATCCGTGTGATTGCTTTACTCCCTTCCCTCACCGAAACAGACATGGTGCGCGACTTAAAATCATTTCGCGGCGTGATTCCCATGACACCCGAACAAGTCGCCCAAGCCCTAGTGATTGGAATAGAAAAAGATACACCAGAAATCCTAGTCGGATGGCAATCTCATTTAGCCGTATTATGTCAACGTCTTGCCCCTTGGTTGCTAGATATCATCCTACAACTAGCGACACCCAAAAAACCATTACCTAATGCTGTGGGCTAGACTTCAAATCAATTCAAATCAATTCAAATCAATTCAAATCAATTCAAATCAATTCAAATCAATTCAAATCAATTCAAATCAATAATTTCTCTTCGCGCCTGTGCGCCCCTGGGTGAGAAAAAAATCATTCATTTACCTATATAGACATGATCCCTCCGGTAAATTACAGCAGTTCCCGGTATTCACAAAGTACAGATATTAATTATAAAACTCTTGTGGTGCGGGCATACTTCGACCAATCTCAGTACAAGTCTTGCCCGCATAAGGTGTACCTTACTCAATCTGAACTTGCTGTAATCCGGGGGATCATTGGTGTAAAATCAGAACTTTCAATTAAAAACTTTCAATTAAAAATTCTCGCAATAATCATCCCTAATTGAACACTGATAATTCCCAAGATTGTACTACCAAAAAAATAACCAGTAGCAGCCAACCAATTACCACGTTGCAACAAACCAACCGTATCTAAACCAAAAGTAGAAAAAGTAGTATATGCACCTAAAAATCCTGTGGCGACAATTAACTTAATTTCTGGGGAAATCAGCGCTGTTTTTTCCATAGCTAAACTGGCGAAAAACCCCATGATTAAACAACCGCTAATATTAATCAAAAAAGTTCCATAGGGGAAACCAAAACCCAAGCGATTTGTCAACCACAAAGTTAAATAATAGCGACTTAAAGCCCCAGCTATTGCTCCCAGACTAATGGCAATGGGAATACGAATTTCTACCTGTTGCAACATTATTAATAATTGTTAAGTAGGTTGGCGTTAAAAATTGTCGTTATGACAAGGGAACAGGGAACAGGGAACTCTTAACTGGGAAGAGGTTTTGGGCAACTTTACTTTTCGTTACTTATGTCGGTTTTTTCCGTTCACCTACTTATTAGTCTTTTTTAGTCTTTTTTTATCTTTATATTAAATCGGCAACCAACGGAAAACCGTACCCTAGTGACAGGTTTTCATCACTGTACCTGAAAATTGAACTTGATACAATCAAGGAGTGGCTAAAAAGATGCTGTTGTCCAGGCAAAGTTCCAAAAATTAACAAGAAACTAACACAGCATAAGTAGGAGAGTTATCAAAATGGGAAATCAACTAAAAACTGCTATTTTACTCGCTACCCTCAGTGGCTTATTGATAGCAATTAGTTACTGGGTAATTGGTGGTACAGGGGGCTTAGTTATAGGAATTGGGTTAGCAGCAGCGACTAACCTCTTCTCTTGGTATCAATCAGATAAGATTGCTTTAGCAGTATATAATGCCCAACCCGTCAGCGCGGCGGAAGCGCCAGGACTATATCGCATCGTTGAAAAATTATCTAACCGTGCTAATATTCCCATGCCGGGATTGTACATTGTTCCTAGTCCAACAGCCAACGCTTTTGCGACGGGAAGAGATCCCGAACACGCGGCTGTGGCCGTTACCGCAGGTATTTTAGATATTTTACCAGAAGATGAATTAGAAGGGGTAATTGCCCACGAACTAACCCATATTATCAATCGTGATACCTTAACGCAAGCGGTGGCTGCTACCGTCGCTGGGGCTGTTTCCTTCCTGGCGCAAATGCTGAGTTATAGTATGTGGTTTGGTGGTGGTTCACGGGACAACGAAAGAGGTGGAAATGCTCTGGGTGTATTAGCAACAGTCATATTTGCCCCCCTGGCCGCTACGGTGATTCAGTTAGCAATTTCCCGCACCAGAGAATTTTCTGCTGATGCCGGTGCTGCAAAATTAACAGGTAATCCTCGCGCATTAGCTAGGGCTTTGCAAAGGTTAGAATCTACAGCTAGACAAATGCCTTTGAATGCTAATCCAGCTTTTGAACCATTATTAATTATTCATCCTATTTCTGGGCAGTTTTTGGGAAATTTATTCTCTAGTCACCCAGCAACTGAAGCCCGTGTCGAAGCTTTACTGCAATTAGAACGACAAGTTATTACTTATTAGTCTCTAGAGATTATTAGTAGGGTGTGTTAGCTTCAGGATAACGCACCCTATTTAGTCAATATCCTATTTCTGAGCAAAATCAACTCAACATTTTGGCAACAAATAAAAATCTCTGTATTCCCTGTTTTTCCTGATTAAAAAATCGGCTGCAAATCTAAAATAAATCCTGGTAATACATCTTCTCCAGATAAACTTGTAGGAGATTCTAAAACTTCTATTTCTTGATTGGGGCGATAAATTTCTACTTGTTTGTTTTTAGGATTAATTAACCAACCTAACCGTAAACCATTGGCGATATATTCCCGCATTTTGGCTTGAGTATCGGCTAAATCATCGCTTTCAGAAACTAATTCCATCACAAAATCAGGACATAAAGGCAGAAACCTTTTTCTTTGTTCTGGTGTGAGTGCATTCCATGTTTCTATCTTAATCCAAGACACATCAGGAGAACGGGTAGCACCATTAGGTAATTTAAAACCTGTGGAAGAATCAAAAGCTTTTCCTAACCCATTTTGGCGATTCCAAAACCAAACTTGTCCACCTAATTCTAGGTTTCTATCTCCCGTTTCTCCTCCTGTTGGTGACATGATACTTAATTCTCCTTGTGAGGATAATTCTAAACGTAGATCTTTATTAGCAGCAATCATTTCCACAAATTTATCATCTGTGAATTTTAGTGATTTTGGTATTTGTAAAGTTATAGCAGTCATGATTTATACCTCTCTCTATTTATCCCTTCCAGTCTCCGACAGGGAATACTTTCCGGGAGGTTCTACCTGCCATTTTAACGATATTTTCAGAACAAAGCGGTTAGAAACCGCGTCTACACAGACAAAACCCACCTGCGTGGGTTAAATTCCTCTTGGAAGGACCTTGTTTGTATAGCCGCTATATAATCAATCTTTTAGGGTAAAAAATGGGTTTCTAACCTAAACCTAAAAAACCAGAAATTATTGGTAAAAGTTTATGATTGGGGATTTTTCCATCCATCATAAGCAGCAATGAGAACATTTACATAAATATTATCAGCAAGTTCTTTAATTGCTTCAATACCACCCGCTTTTAATGCACCTATTACCCGTTCCTTTAGTTGTGGATTTTTATTGATACCCTTAACCGCTACCTCGATTTCTGCTTGAGTATCTGTAGGTATATCAGGAGGATAGGATTGATTGAGGATTTGGAGTAGTTGTTGAATCTCACTAGCTGAGTCCGCTAGGTTTTGTTTGGGAGTAATAACCAGATCTCCCATAACCTTACCCGCTACTCCCCCGTCCACTTTCTGAATATTCATTTCTACTTCGACATTACGACTGGAATCATTACTGTTAGTCATATTTTTATTATCCACTTTGTTTTCAACTTGAACATTTATAGATTTTTCTGCTTCTACTAACTTATTAATAGTTAACCATAGATTTGCATTCTGATTATTAGAAGCTTGTAAAAGTTCTTTATATTTTTCTATTTCTGCTAATGCTAATTGATAATTTTGAGTAAAATGGCTGTGAATCTTTTCTTTATTCGCATTCTCAGGAACAGCAACTTTAACAACAACAACCCCATCACCTTTATTTTCAATACTCTGGATAACTAATTCTGTATCTCCATTTTCAACTTGCACTTTTTTGAAAGCAGTAACAAAAGCTTGCCAGTCAATACCATTTTGGAAAATTAAATCAACAGTATTTAAAACTTCTTCAAATAATTTGGTAAATTCTCCTGGTTGAAATTCTCCACTACTCGGACGGCGTTCCCGGTCATCTGTTCCCGGTTTAGGATATTCTAAAAGATAGACAAAGCGACAATCTACATGATCTAATATGGTTGTACTTTCAATATTCCAAGCTTCCACACAAGCACCAGTCATTTGAGCTTTGGTGAAATTAGTACCGACGGCTTGAGTAAGAGTCAGATTTGCCCATTCTAAAACAGCACCTTGAAAAGTAGCTTCTATAATATCAGCATTTTTTAAATTAGCCTCTTTCAAGTCTGCACCTATTAGGTTTGCACCTTTCAGATTTGCACCAATATAAGATTTATTTCTGCCATTTAAAGTAATAAGCAAATTGAGAACAGTAGGGTTACTTAATATAGTATTACCCGGTCTAGCAAAATCAAGTTTTTTGACTTCATAAAAACGAGTGCGCGTTAGGTTTGCTTTTCTGAAATCGGTGTTTTTCAGGGTTGCACCAGTAAAATCAGCATCAGTTAAATCAGCACTAAAAAAGGTTGTACCATAGATAGAATTTATAGATATAGCAACTTTTTTAATCCAACTAAATTTTTCACTACCTTTTGATGCTTGCCAACCAATATTATTTCCTAATATGGAAACAATAACAATAGTTAACCCAATTAAAGTTGATTTTGTTATATTTGGAACTTTTATTAATAAAGATCCCGCTGAAATTAAATTGATGATTAAACCTATAAATATCACTATGGGCAAATAACTAATGATATTTATCATCATAATATTAGCTAAAGCTATTATTATCCAACCAATTCCAATTAAACATAATATTGCAATTCCAAAAAAAAATTGTCCAATAATTGTTGTGTTAGCTTTACTTACTATAAAACTTAGGAATAAGCTAGGAGTTAATACTAATATCGCTACAAATAAACCATGTAAAAAATTTTTAGCTACGGTAATAATAGCAAAAGCTAATAATGAAATTAAGATTACTATGTATGTAGTGATTTTAATTTTTAGATCCTTTTCTAAATCCCAAAGTCCAACAAGAACAATAGCACCTATTCCCGTAATAATTGAGCCAAGGGCAATAATTAATAAAGAGAGCGCAATCGTACAAACTATAGGAAGTAATTGTAGACCGGAGGTTGTCTCACTAAAGTTTGCCCCTTTTAATATAGCTTTTGTAAAGTTTGCCCCTCTAATGTCACTACCATTAAAATTAGCATTTGTTAAGTCTTGACCTTGAAAAGACTTTCCGCGAAGATTCAATCCAGAATAATTTTTCACCATTGCCTTATGTAAGCAATATACTTATGATATTGATTTTATGTTTATATTTAGCTACAACCATTTCTTTCACAGTCTTCTAAACATTTTTGTTTTTGAGAATTAAATAAACAATTAGCTTTACATATACTCTTTTTCACCTCACAATAAATATCATCTATTCCATCTATTCTTAGTGAAATTAGTGTCTCTTTAGTTCTTGCAAAATTAGTATTGTGTGGTGTCGCAACTATCTCTTTCTTTGATGATTCTGAGGAACTATCTTCACTCTCAAAAGATTTCATCAACTCAATATGGGCTTGTATGGCCGCTTCTAATGATTGAATCCATTTTTCGTATAAACGTTTTTGCTCAGGGGTAAATTTATCCCAGTTAAGATCTTGTAATTTTTCGGTCATAAGAATAGTGTGATACGAGTAGGTTAAGCATGATATCAACTGAGTAAATATTAACTTTTTGTAGTTAATGTTGTCAACTACATGATAGATTAATTAAGTACAAATATAGTAAAAAAACATACATAATATTTTGTGAATCAGTATCGAAAATCATCACTTTCTTATTTTTGCTGATTTTTCTTCACCGAAAATGACTACAATGAATGTTAATGCTAGATAATGGGAAAGCCTTGACATTTAACCAACCTAGCCCGGAATCAAAGAACTAACAACTATGCGAACTCACTATTGCGGCGAACTCCGAAAAGAACATATTGGTGAAACTGTTACCTTTTACGGATGGGTAGACCGTCGCCGCGATCACGGTGGTGTGATATTCTTAGACTTGCGCGATCGCTCTGGTATTGTCCAAATCGTCAGCGACCCCCAGCGCACCCCAGACTCCTATGAACAAGCTAACGCACTCAGAAATGAATATGTTGTAGCTATCACCGGTAGAGTTACCCAACGTCCTCCAGAATCCCTAAATCCCCGACTTCCTACTGGCGAAGTGGAAATCTATGCGGATAAAATAGAACTACTTAACGCCGTCCGTAAACAATTACCTTTCCAAGTTTCCACCGCAGACACGGAAACAGTGCGGGAAGATTTACGGTTAAAATATCGTTATTTGGACTTACGACGGGAACGTATGGCGCAAAATATGCAATTGCGTCATCAGGTCATTAAAGCCATGCGGCGCTACCTGGAAGACCTAGAGGGTTTTATTGAAGTTGAAACCCCAGTTCTCACCCGTTCTACCCCCGAAGGAGCGCGAGATTATATTCTTCCCAGTCGCGTGAATGAAGGTGAATGGTTCGCTTTACCGCAATCTCCCCAACTCTTCAAACAATTATTGATGGTATCAGGAATGGATAGATACTATCAAATTGCGCGATGTTTTCGGGACGAAGATCTACGGGCTGATAGACAACCGGAGTTTACTCAATTAGACATGGAAATGAGTTTCATGTCTGAAGATGAAATTATCGAACTTAATGAAAAGTTAGTTTGTCATATTTTCAAAACCGTGAAAGGCATTGATTTACCTCGTCCTTTTCCTCGTCTTCCTTACGCGGAAGCTATGAACCGTTACGGAAGTGATAAACCAGATACCCGCTACGGTTTAGAATTAGTTGATGTTTCTGACGTTTTAAAAGATTCCGGTTTCAAAGTTTTTCGAGAAGCCATTTCTAACGGTGGTATCGTTAAAATACTCCCGATTCCTCATGGTAACGATGCCATTTCTAATGTTCGCATTAAACCAGGTGGCGATATTTTCCGGGAAGCCGCAGAAGCTGGAGCGAAAGGTTTAGCTTATATTCGCGTGCGAGAAAATGGTGAACTTGATACTATTGGCGCAATTAAAGATAATTTGACACCGGAACAAAAGCAGGAAATATTAACAAGAACGGGTGCAAAAGCCGGACATTTGTTATTATTTGCGGCTGCTGATACAACCACTGTTAATAAAACCTTAGATAGAATTCGTCAATTTGTGGCTAAGGAATTTAAGTTAATTCCAAAAGACAAAATTAACTTGCTCTGGGTGACAGAATTTCCCATGTTTGAATGGAATGCAGATGAAAAACGTTTAGAAGCATTACACCACCCATTTACAGCCCCTCATCCTGAGGATATCAGTGATTTAAAAACCGCCCGCGCTCAAGCTTATGATTTAGTTTTAAATGGGTTTGAAGTTGGTGGGGGAAGTTTGCGAATTTATCAGCGAGAAGTTCAAGAACAAGTGTTTTCAGCTATTGGTTTATCAAGAGAAGAAGCAGAAAGTAAATTTGGCTTTTTATTAGAAGCTTTTGAATATGGAACTCCTCCCCATGGTGGTATTGCTTACGGTGTAGACCGTTTGGTAATGTTGTTATCTGGAGAAGAATCAATTCGTGATGTGATTGCTTTTCCCAAGACTCAACAAGCTCGTTGTTTATTAACAGATGCTCCTGGAAATGTAGACGCAAAACAATTGAAAGAGTTGCACGTTGCTTCGACTTTTAAACCCAAGGTGTAAGATCAAGTGTCCTTAGTTGTCCTTTGTCCGTACTTCGACTTCGCTCAGTAACCATTGTCCGTTGTTAGTCTTGACCACCGACCACCGACGGCTTTGTAGGGGCTTTCCTGCCGTTCGCCCCTACAAGGTTTTGAACACTCATCCTTCTGCTCTATAACCTCCAAAGGTTTAGAATCAGCTTCTCCCGAATCAACTTCTCCATCAAAACGCACATAGATTTTTTAACTTAGGTCTAACCACAATCACAGAACGCCCAGAATAGTCCACCCATTTACCCAACAGGTTTTGTTTAAACCATCCCTATTTTCCCTCAATAATATCCGACAAAGACTTCAGAGGACGGTTACTAGCACCCACCACTGTTCTCCCACGACGACCATGATTAATCAAAGCATCAACAGCTTCTTGTAGCATCCGTTTTTCATTACGGACAATAATTTCTGGTGCTAATATCTCTTGAATCTTAGACAAGCGATTATTACAATTAATTACCCGCAGATATAAATCATTTAAATTACTAGTAACAAATTTACCCTTATTTAATCGCACCATAGGGCGTAAATCCGGAGGAATCACCAGAATCACCTGTAAAACCATCCACTCCGGCTTAGAACCCGTAGCAATGAAATTATCAATCACCCGCAAACGTTTAATTAACTTAGCGCGTTTTTGTCCTTTAGCATTAGCAATTTCTTCCCGTAGAGCCTTCACCTCCTGCTCCAAATTAATATCCGATAAAAGCCGTAACAGTGCTTCCGCACCAATACCCACTTCTACACCTTCTAATTGAGAATCCTCACTATAAATAGCATCCTCAATTTCTAGCCGCTGATCTTCGCTTAGAAGTTGTTTATAAGTCAAAGTATCTGCATTACCCGGTCGTAACACACAGTAAGAATGGAAATAAACAATTTGCTCCACATCCCGTACAGGCATATCCAAGAGAATAGCAATATAACTAGGAATCCCCTTGAGATACCAAACATGAGCCACCGGAGCAGCTAACTTAATAAAGCCCATCCTGTGACGACGGACGCTGGATTCAGTAAATTCTACACCACAGTCCTTACAAAATATACCTCTAAATACAGCACGCTTATACTTACCACAGTGACATTCCCAGTCTTTAACCGGTCCAAAAATGCGCTCACAAAACAAACCATCCATTTCCGGCTTCAGAGTCCGGTAATTAATAGTTTTTGGCTGCGTTACCTCACCAACTATTTGTCCATTAGGTAAAGTCCGTTCACCCCGTTTACGAATGCGTTCTGGTGAAGCTATACCAATTTTTACGTAATCAAATTGATTAGATTGGGGGGGTTTCATAAATTTAGATTTTAGATTTTAGATTTTGGATTTTATCCCTCTTCTGGTAGAAACGGATTAAGAATAGACCTAATTTTAAGTATAGTGCGATCGCCAAGCGCTGCTGTAAGCAGATCGCCAACCACCGACAAATTAAAAATAATGTATAATAGAGAGTTTATATCATAATTCCTAACTGACTTAATTTTGTAACTAAGACCATGCACAATTTCACTGGATTTCCAGACGCTTATGATGTAATTGTCGTCCGTGCAGGTCACGCAGGTTGTGAAGCAGCGCTGGCTACTGCTCGCCTCGGTTGTCGAACTCTGCTATTGACCCTAAACTTAGATAAAATCCCTTGGCAACCCTGTAACCCCGCAGTCGGTGGACCAGCCAAATCCCAATTAACCCATGAAATAGACGCTTTAGGGGGGAAATTGGCAAAATGGCAGACCGGACATACTTACAAAAACGCATCCTCAACTCTTCACTAGATCCTGTGCGAAATGAATAAGATAAAGATCCCCAACTTCTTTAAGAAGTCAGGGATCTGAAGTTTTAGGTTAAAATCCCTACTAAAATTTGCATCAACATTTCTAAATCGGTAGGAACTCGATATAACATTAAATCCTGGGTTATTAGTTTATTTTCGCGTTGAAAACTGCCAAACTGCCAAATATCTCCAGTTGTTACAGCACCATATAATATTGGTTCATCTCCTTCAACCCATTGATCTAAAGCAATTAATTCCACTGCAAGTTGAGTAAATCCTCGTGTTAAATCTGCGTGTTTTGCTTCCACAACTAAAACCTGATGTTGAGATTGCAGGTAATAATCTAAGTCACCCCGCAAAAATTGATTTATTTCAATGGGATATTCAATATTAATTTTAGATTCGGTAATATGTGCAACTTCTAAGAGAATTGGTGCAATTAAAACTTCTCTTCTTGCAGCTTCGCTTGTTAAACTAACTCTTTGCATTGCCTCTTCTAATCGTTCTTTGAGATCAATTAATCGAGATATTTGATTATTACTTACCGGCCAATCAATTGTTCCTCTAGTTAAATTGACTCCTAATTCTTGTAAAATATCCGCAGGTGCAAACCTTAACTCAAAATACTTACGAAATGTGTATGTTTCATCAGGTTTAAGAATTGGAGGACGATGTGATTTAGTCATAGAGTTATTTATTAATTATGTTGTCAGTTTTTTATCTTTTGTATTCATATTATATATGATAATATAATATCTATTTGATGCGGTGATGTAAAAATATTGCCAACAAACACAAGAGTATGGTATAAAAGTGAATATCTTGATTTTTTGACTTGTGAAAAATGACTATTCCTGACTTTCAAGCTATTATGCTTCCTTTATTGCAATATGCAAGTGATGGTAAAGAACATTCTTTAAGAGACGCTATTACATTTTTAGCTGATGTTTTTAATTTAAGTGATGACGAAAGAAAGGAATTATTATCTAGTGGACAACAAGCGGTTTTTGATAATAGAGTAGGTTGGGCTAGAACACATTTAAAAAAAGCCGGTTTAGTAGAATCTCTTAAAAGAGGATTTTTTCAAATTACCACAAGGGGAAAGGATATTTTAAATCAAAATATTGCAGCAATTAATGTGAAATTTTTAGGACAGTTTCCAGAGTATATTGAATTTAGAACTTCTAAAAAAGATCATGATAAATCAGAACCAGAAATTATAGAAATATCGGAAACTACACCCCAGGAATCCATAGAGTTTGGATATCAGAAAATTAGAAAAGAATTAGAATTAGAGTTACTTAACCGTGTGAAAAGTTGTTCACCTGATTTTTTTGAAAGATTAGTGGTAGATTTACTCGTAAAAATGGGTTATGGTGGCTCAAGACGTGATGCGGGGAGAGCGATCGGTAAAAGTGGAGATGGGGGAATTGATGGTATAATTAAAGAAGATAAATTAGGCTTAGATATTGTTTATGTTCAAGCTAAAAGATGGGATAATACTGTTGTTGGTAGACCAGAAATTCAAAAGTTTGTCGGGGCTTTACATGGACAAAGAGCAAGAAAAGGTGTTTTTATCACTACTTCCAGATTTTCCCAAGAAGCGAGAGAATATGTATCTATTATAGATAGTAAAATTGTGTTAATAGATGGAGAAGAATTAGCTCAGTTGATGATTGATAATCATGTGGGTGTTTCCACAGTCTCTATTTACGAAATTAAAAAGATAGATTCCGATTATTTTACAGATGAGTAATTATTAAATAGTAGACAATTAATATATGAAAACAGAGAATTTAAAAGCGGTACTGGTATTTGCTGGTATCGGATTAAGAATAGACCTAATTTTAAGTATAGTGCGATCGCCAAGCACTGCTGTAAGCAGATCGCCAATCACCAACAAATTAAAAATAATGTATAATAGGGAATTTATATCATAATTCCTAACTAACTTAATTTTGTAACTAAGACCATGCACAATTTCACTGAATTTCCAGACGCTTATGATGTAATTGTCGTCGGTGCAGGTCACGCAGGTTGTGAAGCAGCGCTGGCTACTGCTCGCCTCGGTTGTCGAACTCTGCTATTGACCCTAAACTTAGATAAAATCGCTTGGCAACCCTGTAACCCCGCAGTCGGTGGACCTGCTAAATCCCAATTAACCCATGAAATAGACGCTTTAGGGGGAGAAATTGGCAAAATGGCAGACCGGACATACTTACAAAAACGTATCCTCAATTCCTCACGAGGTCCTGCGGTCTGGGCATTACGAGCGCAAACTGATAAAAGAGAATATGCGGCGATAATGAAGGGAATTGTCGAAAATCAAGAGAATTTGACAATTAGAGAAGGGATGGTGACAGATTTAATCTTAAATGATCATAATCAAGTTATTGGTTTAGAAACTTATTTTGGCGTATCTTTTCACTGTAAAGCGGTAATTCTCACCACGGGGACGTTTTTAGGTGGGAAAATTTGGGTGGGAAATAAATCCATGGCCGCAGGCCGCGCGGGAGAGTTTGCAGCGGAAGGGTTAACACAAACTTTGAACCGCTTAGGATTTGAAACCGGTAGACTGAAAACCGGGACACCAGCACGGGTTGATAAACGTTCTGTTGATTACACTAAAATGGAAGTTCAACCCGGAGACGACGCTGTACGGTGGTTCAGTTTTGACCCTGAAGTCTGGGTAGAACGGGAACAAATGCCTTGTCACATGACTCGAACCACTAAAGAAACTCATCGTTTAATTCAGGAAAATTTACATCTGTCCCCTGTGTATGGTGGTTGGGTGGAAGCAACCGGTCCCCGCTATTGTCCGAGTATTGAAGATAAAATTGTCCGCTTTGTAGATAAAGAAAGTCACCAAATCTTTATTGAACCGGAAGGAAGAGATATTCCTGAATTATACATTCAGGGTTTTTCTACCGGTTTACCAGAAACTTTGCAAATTTTGATGTTGCGGAGTTTGACAGGTTTAGAAAATTGTGTGATGTTACGTCCTGCCTATGCAGTAGAGTATGATTATTTACCTGCAACCCAGTGTTTTCCTACCTTGATGACTAAGAAAGTGCCTGGATTATTTTGTGCCGGACAGGTAAATGGGACTACAGGTTATGAAGAGGCTGCTGCTCAAGGGATAGTAGCAGGAATCAATGCAGCGCGGTTTGTACGGGGTGAAGAAATGATTATTTTTCCCCGTGAACAAAGTTATATTGGCACTTTAATTGATGACCTGTGTACGAAGGATTTACGAGAACCTTATCGTATGCTTACAAGTCGTTCAGAGTATCGGTTATTACTACGTTCTGATAATGCTGATCTCCGCATGACACCCTTGGGACGGGAAATTGGTTTAATTGATGATAGGCGCTGGAATTTGTTTAGTGAAAAACAAGCACAAATTACGGCGGAGAAAGAACGGCTGCATTGTACTAGAATAAAGGAAAATGAGGCAGTAGGACAAGCGATCGCTCATGATACCCAACAGGCAATTAAAGGTTCTATTACCCTTGCTGACTTGCTGCGTCGTTCGGGTATCCATTACATTGACTTGGAGCGTTACGGACTCCATAACCCCAACCTCAAACAAGCGGAAAAAGAAGGAGCGGAAATTGATATCAAGTATGCTGGTTATTTAGCAAGACAGCAAAACCAAATTGACCAAGTTGCCCGTCAAGCAAATCGCCAACTACCTAGTAATTTGGACTACTCAACCATTGATACTTTATCAAAGGAAGCGAGAGAAAAGTTGAATAAAGTCCAACCCTTAACTATTGGACAAGCTGCGAGAATTGGTGGTGTTAACCCAGCGGATATCAACGCCCTTTTGATATACTTAGAAATAGCTAAAAATAACATCAATAAAGCCACCCCAACCCCAGTAATTCTGTCTTAATGAAAGTAGCGGTAATTGATGAATTACCGCTGCGTAATCATGATATCAGATCCTCAATTAGATTTAGTAATGTTACTTTTGCGAAAAATAGAAAAAATATCCCAGTTGACCAGAACAAAAACTATGAAATACAGGGAAAAAATAAAAAGGCTTGGAGGGTAAACCAAGCCCAACTTCACTCAGGGTAAAATATATTATCCATCCTATAGGTTATTCATATATTAATAATCCTTCCCAAGAGAGAAATTTCAAAAATATTCCGACAAACCTCCCTGACTCTCCGCGTCTGTGCGCCTCTGCGTGAAAAAAAATACACCCTTATTCAGCAACATTTAGCAGATATTTCTGACACAATTGGCGAAAGTCTTCACCCCGCATTTCAAAATTAGGATATTGATCAAAACTAGCGCAAGCAGGAGATAGTAATACTACTGAAGCTTGATGTTTTTTCGCTAGTTCCCCAGATAAGGATACGGCGTTTTCCATAGTTTCGACTATGTGATAATTACTATATCCCACCTCTTGCAGACGTTTAGAAAATGCCGGTGCTGCGTTACCTATGAGTAAGACAGCGGCGGCTTTAGCTTGAATTTGCCCTAACCAAGCGGTATCATCTCCCGCTTTAGCTTCTCCACCAGCGATTAAAATAGCGGGGCTTTGCACAGATGCTAAACCTACCGCCGCTGCGTCGTAATTAGTGGCTTTACTATCGTTAATAAAATCAACTCCTTGCCAATTACAGATATGTTCTAAGCGATGGGGAACACCAGGAAATTCACGGACAGCCTGGGAAATAGCGGTAATATCTATACCGGCTAATCTAGCAGCGGCGACGGACATGAGCAGATTTTGCTGGTTATGTTCCCCTACCATTCGCAATGCAGATACCTCGACAATGGCTTGGGGTGTAGCCGTGATTTTTTCCATTACCCAGCCATTTTCTATATAAAAGCCTTTTTCACCAATCAGAAATTCTCGACCTTTAACGCTTGTCCAATAGGCCTGAGGCCAATGATTTAATCCTAATTGACGCAAGTAAAGATCATCACCATTAAATATTTGTAACTGGGAATTGTGTAATAATTTGGCCTTGATATGATAGTAATTTTCTAATGTTTTGTGACGGGCTAAATGATCTGGTGTGAAAGTTGTCCAAATGCCAATGCGAGGTGCTAAAGTTACAGAAGATTCGATTTGATAACTGCTAATTTCGCCAATTATCCAATCAGGGCGATTGTGGATTTGAGATTTGAGACTTTGGATTGCTACCTCACAAGCAGCATAGCCGATATTACCACAGGCGGGAGCGTTTAATCCTGCCGTTTGGAAAATAGCCGCAATTAAGGCTGTGGTAGTGGTTTTACCATTTGTACCAGTAATTCCTACCCAGGGGATATCTTGTAAATGTCGCCAAGCTAGTTCCATTTCGCCGATAGTTTCCATTCCCAGTTCTCGCGCTTGGGCTAAAATAGGAATATCCCAAGGAACTCCGGGACTGACAATGATTAATTTGGATAAATCAGAATTGGTAAATTCTGGTGTGGTTTTTAATTTAACGGTAATGTGTTCGCTGGCGAGTTCCTGTTGTTGTTTGAGAAGGGTTGGGGAGGTGCTACTGTCATAAAGTTCTACCTCCCAGCCTTCCTGTTTCAACAATCTTGCCGCAGCAACACCGGACTTTCCTAATCCAATAATTAACGCTTCTGGCATTGACCGTGTATCATCCCTGGTTAAGCTCTACTATAGTAGCGTTAATTGGCAGCAATTACACAACTTTTTGTTGCTTTTGACTACAAATTTTTCACTATTGCACCAAAATCTGCTAAAATGCGACCATGATTTCGCAATAATCCCAGCAAATTTAAGCGATTTCGCTTAATATCGGGATTTGCGTCCATGACTAAAACGCTATCTTCACCATCAAAAAATGTACTAACGGTGGGGGCGATTTTTGTCAGTGCGGATACTAACAGTTGATAATCACGGTTTTGTTGTGCTGCTTGGGTTTGGGGAACTAGTTCAACCAAGGCGTTGTAAAATGCAGATTCAGATTTTTTCTGGAATAGTTCGGGGTTAATTAAGGTTTGTGGTGCTAGGGTTTCCAAGTCTAAATTTCCCTGGGCTGCTAACCGGGTAGAACGGTTGACGGTTTCGTAGATTTTATCTAATGTACCATCTTGACGGATTTTTTGTAAATAGATGGCGCGATCGCGGACATCTAATAAATCTACTAATGCACGTTCTGTATATTCAGGATCATTTTCTCCTAAAACCGCATTTACCAAATCATAATCGATCTGTTTTTCATCTTGTAATAAGGTGCGAATCCGTTGTAGGAAAAATTCGCGTAATGTGTTAATTAAGGATTTAGCATCTTTGTTAAAAGCTGCTGCAAAATCTGCGGTAATTTCTGCTAATAAGGCTGATAAATTAATTGGTAAATTTGCCAACCAGGTAATATTAATTATGGCATTAGCAGCGCGACGTAATGCAAAAGGATCGGAAGAACCTGTAGGAATTAAACCTAAACCAAAGATACTAGTTAATGTATCTAATCTATCAGCTAAACCGACAATTTGACCAGTAAGAGTTTGGGGGAAAATATCATCAGCATTTCTGGGTAAATAATGCTCAAAAATCGCTTTTGCCACTTCTGGGTCTTCACCACTAGCTAAGGCGTATTTTTCGCCCATAATTCCCTGTAATTCTGGAAATTCATAGACCATTTGCGTCACTAAATCGGCTTTACAGAGTAATGCAGCCCTTTGTATATTTTGGCTTTGAATTGGATTTAATTGTAGTTGATTACTAATTTTTTCTGCATTTTTAACTATTCTTTCGACCTTAGCACGAACAGAACCTAAATCTTCTTGGAATGTAACTTTTTCTAATTGAGGTAAAAAGCTTTCTAAAGGTTTAGATACATCAGCTTCATAGAAAAATCTGCCGTCTGCTAACCTTGCGCGAATTACCCTCGCATTCCCCACAGCAATAATATCATATTTGGCGGGATCTCCGTTACTAATGGTGATAAAATTGGGCAATAATTGCTGACATTCTGCATTTTTGAAAACGGGAAAATACCGCTGGTGACTGACCATAACCTCGGTAATTACTTCTTTTGGTAACTTGAGAAATTCCTCCTCAAATTGTCCAATAACTGCTGTGGGATATTCCACTAAATTGACAACTTCCGCTAATAATTCCGGGTAAATTGGGGTATATCCGCCTAATTTTTCCGCTGCTGCTTTAACTTGATTTGTGATAATTTCCCCTCGGTTTTCTGGAGGGACATTTACATAACCAGAAGCCAATGTTTTGACATATTCTGTAGCGTGGGAAATGCTGACGGGTTCGGGGTGTAATACTCTATGGGTGCGAGAAATGCGATTGCTTTTGACAATTTTTGCCCCATTTTCTAATTGTAATGGTAAGATATCCCCATCTAATAATGTCACTAACCACCGAATTGGTCGGGAAAATCGTCCGTCACCATGTCCCCACCGCATTAACCGCTTGCCCTCCAAGTTCCAGACCCATTCAGGCACAAGTTCGGTTAAAATATCCGCAATGGGACGACCGGGAATTTGCTTATTCACAAAGACGAAATCCCCTTTTTCCGTGGGACGAATTTCTAAAGCAGAAATATCTACACCTTGCTTACTGGCAAAACCAATGGCAGCTTTAGTGGGTTGTCCATCTTTAAAGGCTGCTTGTGCGGGTGGTCCTTTGATTTCCTCTTCTCTGTCTGCTTGTTGGGAGGGTAAACCGGTAATGAGAACCGCTAACCGTCGCGGTGTTCCATAGACTTCAACCACAGCGTCGGGGAGATTATGAGTTGCTAGGCTGTGGGGAATGCGCGATTTCCATTGTACAATAGCATCACTCAAAAAACCGGCGGGTAATTCTTCTGTACCGACCTCTAATAAAAATGCTGGCATAAGATACTGTTTTTAACTTGACGGGGCTGAATATTAGTCAATTCCAATATTGTATGCCATAACCGGTAATAGGTAATAGGTAATAGGTAATAGGTAATAGGTAATAGCAATCTTTGTCTTTAGAAGAAATCTTGAAACTTGGATACATTATTTACAAATTAATAAATAATGATATCCTAATAAAAAATACGAGGTGAAGTCTCATGCTAACCATAGCACCCGCTCACTCCCACCGCGCTATACTCGCTAATATTTCTTGGCACACTTTTGAAACCATTTTAACAGAAATGGGCAATCATCGCGCTACCCGTCTAGCCTACAACCAGGGAACACTAGAAATTATGACTCCTTTAATGCCTCATGAACATAATAAAAGACTGATAGAAAAGCTCATTGATAATTTAGCAGAGGAACTTAATCTTAATATTAAAAGTACCGGTTCAGTGACCTGTAAACGTCAAGATTTAGCCAAAGGTGTAGAACCAGATTCTAGTTTTTACATCCAAAATGAACCGATAATGCGAAATAAACAAACTCTAGATTTGACTCAAGATCCTCCACCAGATTTAATTATAGAAGTTGATTATACCAGCGCTTCCCTGGATAGATTACCGATTTATTTGGCTTTAGGTGTTCCCGAAGTTTGGCGTTATGATCATCCAGTAATGCAGATTTATCAACTCAGTAATGGTGTTTATATTCCCTGTGACGTTTCTCCCACCTTTGCCAATTTACCCCTAACCACAGAAATTCCCCGCTTTTTAGCTCAAAGTCTGGAAATCGGCGAAATTTCTATGATTCGTTCCTTTCGTGCTTGGGTACAAAAATCAAAAATAGAACTCACACAGAAATGATGACATAGCGAATTAATATGGCTAAATATTGTGCTGTGGGCATCTTACCTGCTTTAATTGCTTATAATTATACTAAATATTGTGCTGTGGGCATCTTACCTGCTATGATTGCTTATAATTATACTAAATATTGTGCTATGGGCATCTTACCTGCTTTAATTGCTTATAATTATACTAAATATTGTGGTATGGGCATCTTACCTGCTATGATTGCTTATAATTATACTAAATCTTGTGCTGTGGGCATCTTACCTGCTATGATTGCTTATAATTATACTAAATATTGTGCTATGGGCATCTTACCTGCTATGATTGCTTATAATTATACTAAATCTTGTGGTGCGGGCATCTTGCCCGCTATAATTGCTTATAATTATACTAAATCTTGTGGTGCGGGCATCTTGCCTGCTATAATTAGACAAATTCAATCCAGTACAGTTTAAGTAAAATACCCCTCTCCGTCCTGGAGAGGAGTTAAGGTGAGCTTTATCGCAGTAAGTCAAATTAAACCTATATCTGAATGTTGTGACTCGCTGGTTCAGGTTTAATAATAATGGGATTGGGAAGAGATGGTGGTTTAGATACCTTTGTTTCTGCTTGTGTTTGTCCTGTTTGATTCCAGAGAATCATTGAGAGTAAACCATCTACTAAACTGTTACTATTACCATTACCATTGCTGCTACTTACCGTAATGTCAGGTATAATACGGACATTGCGATCGCCTATAATTTGCATTAATTGCATCGCCGTATAACCTTGTTTTCCTAAAGCTTCCACACCGGCGAGGTAGGTTTCCGCTTTAGCGTTACCTGTGGCGCGAATACCTTCAGCCTCCGCGACAGCTTTCAGTTTAATGGCTTCCGCTTCACCGGTTGCTTGCTGAATTTGGGCGTTAGCTTGCAATTGGGCAATTGTCACACCTTGTTCTGATTGTACCAAATCTTGCTGAATATCAGCTAATGCTGTTTCCCTGACCAACATTTGTCGTTGGGTTTCGGCCATTTGCTGCACTTCGTAAGTTTTACGTTGTTCCTCCGCGATTTTCCGTTCTGTCAAAGTGTGCATTAATTCTTTCGGGGGCGTAATTAAACCAATTAAAGAATCCACAGCTTGCACATCATAGGCACGCAAAGCAGATTTAACGTATTCAGAAGCTTCTATTTGGCGCTCGCTACGGGCAATCAAGAAATCCAAAATGGTATATTCTTGAGCGGAATTACGGAAATAATTGCCCACAATGGGACGCAAAACTTGGTCTATGACATTTTGCATCGAACCTAAGCGAGAAATCACTTTTGGCGCGTCTGAAGCCCCAATGTGGATAATTTGAAATATCTCTAAATCAAAGCTAAAACCATCAAACGACAGCAGTTTTAACGCCTTCAAATTAGTATCATACCCGTGCTGTCCCACAATTCTGTCAGTAAAGTTTAAAACGATATTTGTCGTCGGTACTAACTCAACTTTCATCACCTTAGTATTGAGCGGGTGTTTTCCTGGATACAATGGTTCAACCCAAACACCCTTGTGTCCTTGATTGACTAAGTTTCCGTGAGTAAAAGCCGCACCACTGACATCTTCCTGATCTTCACCGACAAAAGAAATCACCACACCGACATAACCAATGGGAATTTCCGTCATCCGTACTTGTTCGATATTTACCAACCAAGGGTTGAGATTCCACGAACCCGATAATAATACCTGTTCTTGTAAACCCCGTTGTCCCCCAGCATCAATAAATTTTTGACCATTTTGGAAGTTATCATGGCCACCAATCAAACGTCCAGCAATTTCACCTGCTGGAATTGGTGAACCATCTAACGTGGTGACAATACCAACTTTGTCTGCTGCTACTTCATAAATACGCAATTGTTCTGGACGCATACCATGAGTAGTCGCATTTGCTGTGGTAATAACTTTAAACAGAGCAGTGTTAATCCGGTAAGTACCAGCGGTAATAAAAGCAATTTGTCGTCCTTTTTCGCCACCTTTCGTCAAAAATTTGCGAGCATCTTGAAAATTATCACATTCGACAATTTTGCCCAAAATCCGCTCTGGAGGGTTAGAAGCCCCATCAGCGGCGACAACCAGAGCGATTTCTCCTTGGGGGACAATGATTACCGGCTCTTTTTTGACAGCATACTGCCAAGGCCAATAACCCCAGTGCCAACCAGGGGCCAGGGTATCTGCTTGTAAACCAGCTTCACCATTTAAAGCGATTAATCTATTAGGGGGTAATACTTTACCAGAAAAGGTAAATTTTCTCACAACAATGCCCACCTCGCGCTCACCGATAACTACCAGTCCACCGAAGAAAATACAACCACCAATAATGATCACAGGAACAATGATTAAAGGTTCAATTCCCATGGCTTGATAAGGAATTTGGCGAGTTACAGACTGGGTAATTACGGGCTGAGTTTGACCAGGTGGGATTGATATTGATACAGAGGTTATTTCTTTTGCTGCTGGTGTTTCTCCGGGAGCGGCATTAGCAGCATTAACACCACCTATTAAAGATAAGGCAGCGATCGCAGATGTAGCCAATGTCACGATTTTATTGTACTTACTCTTACCCACAGAAAATGGAAAGCTTTTCATATATGTGTACCTCATTGGGGAAATAATTATCTAATTTGTGACTTCACTATGAATCAGCCTGTTTCCTTAAATCCTATCTAAATTTTTTACCAGATTGATTCATCCGTTTAAGAAGCGCTTATAAGCTGCTTTTTACAAAACTTATTTTATTTATGTAAGTATTTTGGGAAGTTAGTGGTAGAATAAAAACGGGGTTAACGCCAGACTCTAACATTACTTTAACTCTTTTCAAAATCACAAATTCTAAAAGGTGTATCTATTATGGCTAATAACTTCGTCTGGGTTAACGTAACTACCTTAAATGGCACTCTTTGGGATAATGGAACTCTATCATCGCTACAATAGGAAAAGAAATATTTATTAATGATAAAATTATTATTTATTTGATAATTTTTGGTAATTCAATATGATTAACAATAAAATTCAACCTAGACAAGCATTAAACAAAGGATTTCTGAGAATTAAACCAATTAGAAATGAGTTTGAGATATTTAAAAGGAATCTGATTACACTAATTAATCAAATTGATGAAAATGAAAGAGAGGAATTTCATAAAAATATTCTTACTGATTTTTTGAAAAATACCTATTATGGTGCTGATTACTTAATCAATATTAAAGCAAATAATGACCTAGTAATTTATAATGGCAAAGATACTAAAAGCAGTGTTGGTGTGATTTTAGAAGCTAAAAAGGTAAATAACAATGAAATGCTCAAGGTTGATAATTTAAATACTAAAGCATTACAACAATTAGTTTTATACTTTTTACGAGAACGGATTACAAATAAAAATCCAGAAATTAAATATTTAATTGCTACTAATGTTTATGAATGGTTTGTTTTTGATGCGACAATTTTTGAAAATTTGTTTGCTCAGAATACACAATTAGTCAAGCAATTTAATGATTTTGAAGAAAAACGTCTATCTAATTCTCGTACTGATTTTTTTTATCAAGAAATTGCTCAACCCGCAATAGATGAAATTCAAAATCAATTAGTTTTTACACATTTTGATATTAGGGATTATCAACAGTATTTAATTAATCAAAATCCGGAAAATGATCAGAAACTGATTCCTTTATTTAAGCTGTTTTCACCACAGCATTTATTGAAGCTACCTACTACTAATGATAGTAATAGTTTAAATAAAAACTTTTATAGTGAATTACTACACATTCTTGGTTTAACCGAAATTAAAGAAGGTAGTAAAAAATTAATTCAGCGTAAATCAATTCATGAAAGGGAACAGGGTTCATTAATTGAAAATACTATGACTCGGTTGCAAGAATTACGCAAGATTGATAGATTAGAAAATTCAGAACAATTTGGAGAAAACAACGAAGATAGACTTTTTAATGTTAGTTTAGAATTAGCTATTACTTGGATTAATCGCATTCTCTTTTTAAAATTATTAGAATCTCAATTAATCAACTATCATCAAGGTAATAAGTCTTTTGCATTTCTCAATTTAGCAAAAATTCAAGATTTTAGTAATCTCAACCGTTTATTTTTTGGTGTTTTATCTCATAAACCAGAGGAAAGAGAAGAACATATAAAAAATCTTGTTGCTAATATTCCTTATTTGAATAGTTCTTTATTTGAAGTATCAGAAATTGAACATCAAACAATAGTTATTAGTAATTTAGTCAATGATGAGAAACTTTCTATTTTTAATCATACAGTTCTTAAAGATAATCATGATCATAAACGTACAGGAAAATTAAAAGCACTAGAATATATTTTTGAATTTCTTGATGCTTACGATTTTAGTAGTGAAGGTACAGAAGAAATCCAAGAAGAAAGTAAAACGTTGATTAATGCGTCTGTTTTAGGGTTGATTTTTGAGAAAATTAACGGTTATAAAGATGGTTCTTTCTTCACTCCTGGCTTTATTACTATGTATATGTGTCGGGAAACTATCCGCAGAGCAGTTTTACAGAAGTTCAGGGAAATTAAAGGTTGGAACTGTGAAAATATGGATGAATTATATGATAGAATTACAGATAAAAAAGAAGCTAATCAGATTATTAATAGTTTAAAAATTTGTGATCCAGCAGTCGGTTCTGGACATTTTTTAGTTTCAGCTTTAAATGAAATTATTACTATTAAAAGTGAGTTAAAAATTTTACTTGATAAACAAGGTAGAACTTTAAGAGATTATCATCTAGAAATCGAAAATGATGAGTTAATTATTACAGATGATGACGGAAAATTTTTCACATATAATCCTAAAAATCCAGAAAGTAGACGCATACAAGAAACACTTTTTTATGAAAAACAGACAATTATTGAAAATTGTTTATTTGGTGTAGATATAAATCCTAACTCAGTAAAAATTTGTCGGTTACGTTTGTGGATTGAACTTTTAAAGAATGCTTATTATAAGACCTCACCCCTAACCCCTCTCCTACAAGGAGAGGGGAATTTAGGAGAACTACAAACTTTACCAAATATTGATATTAATATTAAAACTGGTAATTCTTTAATTAGTCGTTTTCCTTTAAATTGGGATTTACGGACGATTTTGAAAAAAAGCGATTGGAATATTGAAAGTTATAGAAATGCTATAAAAACCTATCTCCACCCTGATAATAAAGATCAAAAACAGGAAATGGAACGATTAATTAATGATATTAAGGGTAATATAAGCACAGAAATTAGTAGCAATGATCCGAACATAGAGAAACGAAATCAAAAAATTGCAGAACTTCGTCATTTACGAGATCAAAAGTCATTATTTGTAGAAAGTAAAGCAGAAGCAAAAAGTCGTCAAAAAAAGCAAGAAAAGTTAGAACAAGAAATTAATCAACTCAATGCTGAAATTGAAGATAAAAAAAGCGGTAAATTTTATCAAAATGCTTTTGAATGGCGGTTTGAATTTCCTGAAGTTTTGAATGATGAAGGTGATTTTATCGGTTTTGATGTCGTAATTGGAAATCCTCCTTATATTTCACTATCTAAAATTAAAGAAAAAAATCAAACGGCTTATTTTGAAAATAATTATCAAACTTATACAAAGGGTGCAGATATTTATTGCTTGTTTTACGAGAAAGGAAGTTGTTTATTAAGAAAAGAAGGATTTTTAACTTACATTACTTCTAATTCTTGGTTAAAAACTATTTATGGTGATTTACTGAAAAAATATTTAATTGAAAATCTGCAACCTCAGACTTTATTAAATATCGAAGATATGCAAATTTTTGAGGAAGCTACTGTAGAATCAAATATTATCATCTTGAAAAAAGATCAAGTTAATGAATTTTTTGATGTTGCTAGTCTCAATAATAATTATCTTATCGGTTCTTCATTAAATGAGTATTTCGATAAACATTGTTTTCAATTTATAATACCTAATACATCAGAATGGATTATCGGTAATGAAGAAACCGTAAGTTTGAAACAAAAAATAGAGCAATCCTCTAAACTTTTAAAAGAATTTGATATTAATATTAATAGAGGTTTGCTTACTGGACTAAATGCAGCTTTTATTATCAATGAAGAAACTAAAAATCAATTAATTGCTGAAAGCTCTAATTCTGCTGAAATAATTCAGCCAATTTTAAGAGGTAGAGACTTAAAAAAATATAGTTATGAATTTTCTGGATTTTATCTAATTAATACACATAATGGAGTTGCAAAAAATAATATTGAGAGAATTAAAGTTAAAGAAAATTATCCATTTATCTATAATTATCTGCTTTCTTTTCTTCCTGAAATAAAACAACGACAAGATCAGGGTAAGCATTGGACAAATCTTAGAAATTGCGCTTATTTAGAAGATTTTCATAAACCTAAAATTGTTTGGGGTGAAATTTCTGATCAACCCAAATTTGCTTTTGATGACTCTAACTATTATGCTGAAGCTACTACATTTTTAATGACTGGTGAGAAACTTAAATATTTGTTAGCAATTTTAAATTCAAAACTATCAGAATGGTATTTTAACCAGATTTCAACTACTACAGGAATGGGTACAAATAGATGGAAAAAGTATAAAATTGAAATGTTACCCATTAAAGAACCTACGGAAACTGAAGAATTGTTATTAGAAAAAATAGTTAATCAAATCCTCACCGCTAAAAAATCAGATCCAAAAGCAGATACAACTGCATTAGAAGCAGAAATAGATCAGTTAGTTTATCAACTTTACGAACTAACAGCAGAAGAGATAAAAATTATAGCAGGATAAACACCACAAATCTTACAGCAAGTAGCTTTGAGTGAGGTACACCTTGTGCGGGCAAGATGCCCGCACCACAAGAGTTTTATTATTAATATCTGTACTTCATAAACGGATAACTGCTGTATCTAAAAGATAAAGCAAGTTCGGCTTGAGTGAGGTACACTTTGTGCGGGCAAGACTTGTACTGAGATTGGTCGAAGTATGCCCGCACCACAAGAGTTTTATTATTAATATCTGTACTTCATAAACGGATAACTGCTGTATCTAAAAGATAAAGCAAGTTCGGCTTGAGTGAGGTACACTTTGTGCGGGCAAGACTTGTACTGAGATTGGTCGAAGTATGCCCGCACCACAAGAGTTTTATTATTAATATCTGTACTTCATAAACGGATAACTGCTGTAAAGCTAATGAAATTAAAATAAAATACCAATAAAATAGGGTGGACAAACAGCCCACCCTGAAAATCCAGCAGTTGTAATTAAATTTACACCAAACCGCCAGCAGCTTGAAAACGAGCGCGAGCGCGTTTAAGTTCTTTTGTAGCCTGGATTTTTCCTTGAAGATCTTCTTGTGTAACTTGATTTAGGCGTGTTTGTGCATCATTAAAAGCAGTGCGGGCTTCTTCAAGTTTAATTGAGTCACCACGTTCCGCACCGTTGACTAGAATTGTCACTTCATCTTCATCAACTTCAGCAAACCCACCTAAAAGAGCGATCGCTTGCCAATTGGCATTTTTATTAGCCCGAACACGCATAACACCAATATCTAAAGCTGTTAACATGGGGGCGTGTCCACTCAGGACACCTAACTGACCAGTAGTGCTAGGTAAAACTACTTCATCAGCTTCAGCATCCCAAACGATTTTATCTGGGGAAATTACACGAACGGTCAGAGTCATATTCTTTAGTTTCTACTTATGGTTGGTAATTGGTAATTGGTAATTGGTAATTGGGAGGAACTTCTTACCCATTACCCATTACCCATTAGCCATTAGCCTTTGAGCTTTTCTGCTTTAGCTTTAGCTTCGTTGATATCACCTACCAAGTAGAAAGCTTGCTCAGGTAAAGCATCCAACTCACCAGAAAGAATTTGTTTAAATCCTTTAATGGTGTCTTCCAACTTCACATACTTACCAGGAGAACCAGTAAATACCTCAGCGACAAAGAAAGGCTGAGACAAGAACCGTTCAACTTTCCGCGCCCGTGCGACAATGAGACGGTCTTCTTCAGACAATTCATCTAAACCAAGAATGGCGATAATGTCTTGTAATTCTTTGTAACGTTGCAGAGTAGATTGTACAGCTCGTGCAGTATCATAATGATCACTACCAACGATGCCAGGTTGCAACATAGTAGAAGTAGAACCCAGAGGATCAACCGCAGGATAGATACCTTTAGAAGCCAAACTGCGAGATAATACAGTTGTTCCGTCTAAGTGAGCAAAGGTAGTTGCAGGAGCAGGATCGGTCAAGTCATCGGCAGGTACATATACAGCTTGAATAGAAGTAATAGAACCTTCTGTAGTAGAGGTAATCCGTTCTTGCAAAGCACCCACATCTGTACCCAAAGTAGGCTGATATCCTACAGCGGAGGGCATCCGACCCAAGAGCGCCGATACTTCAGAACCAGCTTGGACAAAGCGGAAGATATTATCAACAAACAACAATACGTCTTGCTTGTTCACATCACGGAAATACTCAGCCATTGTCAAGCCAGATAAACCAACCCGCATTCTTGCTCCGGGTGGTTCGTTCATTTGACCATAAACTAGAGCGATTTTGGATTCATTGAGATTATCCTTATTGATAACTCCAGATTCCATCATTTCGTTGTAAAGGTCATTACCTTCACGAGTGCGTTCACCCACACCAGCAAATACCGATACACCACCATGTTGGGTAGCGATATTGTTGATCAATTCCATCATGATCACGGTTTTACCCACACCAGCACCGCCGAACAGACCGATTTTACCGCCGCGTCTGTAGGGTGTTAGCAAATCCACAACCTTAATACCGGTTTCAAACACAGAAGGAGTGGTTTCCAACTCTGTGAATTTAGGAGCGTCCCGGTGAATAGCTAGAGATGCTTCAGCGTTTACCGGACCTTGATTGTCTACAGGTTCGCCCAAAACGTTGAAAATCCGTCCCAAGGTGGCTTTACCAACGGGTACAGTGATAGGAGCGCCAGTATCAATAACTTCTAAACCACGAACTAAACCATCTGTGGTACTCATAGCTACAGCCCGGACTTGGTTATCGCCCAGGAGTTGCTGTACTTCAACGGTTAATTTCAGTTGTTGTCCAGCTTCGTTTGTGCCAGTGATAGTTAAAGCGTTGTAGATTTGGGGTAATTTACCGCCGGGGAATTTAACGTCTACAACCGGACCAATGATTTGGGTAATGTACCCAATGTTTGTTTTTTCTGCGGTGGTGACCATGCTGCGCCTAAATGATTGAAGCTGTTTTTCACAAGTGGGTTCTTTAAGACCCCAGATCAAGCGATATCATCTCTTAGGTTAGCACCTAACGACTCCACCTTTGCCTTAAATTCATTATTAAGAACAGATTTCCCATTTCTTGCACAAGTTGAGTATCTCTGGTATCAAAAGTTATGAATTATTTTTCGCGCCCAGACGCAAAGGCGCAATGTTTGGGATTTTCAGTCATCCTACGAAATAAATTACACATTTAGAACCGACTTGTTTATACTGATGCTACTGACCACTGAAAGTTTCTTCATGGTTCATTATTCGGAGGTAGAACCTTTAGGACTGCATTCCCAGTCTGGAGACTGGGAACGAGAGACACCACACAAGCTATCAGCAAGCCCTAATTAACTTTTTTTAAGACAACACAGCTAACAGAAATATCTTTGAATAGCCATAAAGCATATTTTAGAGAATCAAACCAACGCAATGGTTGGTAAATGGGTAACATAAGTCGAATCAACATCGCTAGTGTATACAATATGGGAGTAGTAGTAGTTGATTTTACTAAATAACCCCCTGGGAGAATTTCCCCATTGACAATTTTGAAATCGGGAAACAGGCTACTTAATTCCTGGATACTGGGTCGAAACATTGTATCAATAGGATCGCAGTGATAAGGATATTTATAGGGAACTGTCACGAAAAGATAGCCATTTTTAGGGACAATAGAGCTAATAATTTTACTTATTTCTTCTCTGTTATTGATGTGTTCCAATAGGTTGGAGCAGATAACAGATTGAATATTCATTTCTGAAAGTTTCTTTAAAAAATCAAGGCTGCATAAGTCTCCGACGAGATCAACACCTATATCATTTTTTATGTCCGTATGAATTACTGAGTAGCCTTTTGTTCTGGCAGGTTTGAATAATAACTCATCAATCCAGGGTTGTTCTTCTTCTCTAAATTTTTTGTTAGAACTACCAATATTCAGCATAGGGAATACACTGTTAGGATTGAGAGAATAGATTATATTTGCTAACCACTTAGCTTCTTCCCTGAACATAATGATTTAATGTCATGTAATTTGACCATCTTAAACGAAAATCAGGATATTTTTTACTCATAAGATATATTCATAAATTTGAGATTAATTTGAGATTAATTTGAGATTTTTTTTCTCAGTTTAACTTTGATCAATAATTCATCTTTAATGCGGTTTAAAATCGAAGTTTCATTTAAAGTTGAGAGAATTTGATTAACTACTGCCTTTGGTCCATCTGGTCCCCAATTTGCACCATTTGCTAAATAAGCTTTAGTAACTTGTCCGATACCATAAGAAGAGACACCAGCTACTCCTGCTTGAGTAATAGCTATGGATAAATAGGGTCCAATTGTCATTCCTGCGGTTGCTGTTGTTGAGATTCCTAACAAAGTTTTTAAACCACTTAAACCAAGATTTGCGAATAGTTCACTAGCACCAATACCACCCATACTCACAGCGATTTTTTGGAGTAATTTGACAGCACCAGTTTCTGTCATAGGGATACCATAAAGTTTAGATAGACCTAAAATTAAGGAAATATCTATAATGACAGCACTTAATATATCAACTACTGTAACAGGATTGAGGGCGATCGCCAATGCTTTAGTAATTACTGCTTTCCAAATTAACTGATTAGCATTTTCTTCCCTAATGATCAGTTTACGCTGTACCAATTGCTCATTGACATGATCAGCATACAGCATAGTATTTAAAGCCACTAAAGCCTTACCTTCACGGTGGAGAACTTCCAAAATTTTTAATTTTAGTTCTTCAACTTGCGACTTACCTTTTTGTAATTTTACACTCCTAGTACCATCGGAATTTTGTACTGCAATTCTTACCAATGGAGCAGCGGAAGCCATGACAATTTCTGCTGGTGAAAGTAATTCTCGTACCCTATCATCTCGAATTTTTTCGTAAATTGTAATTCTGTCAGTTTCAGGATATTGATCAACTTTATTAAAGACCAAGATTATCGGTTTACCTACTTCTCGTAATTGAGATAAAGCTAGTTGTTCAATTTTAGTCATATCTCCTGCAATCACAAACAGAATTAAATCAGCTTGTTTAGCGATTTGTTCAGCCAAAGCGGCGCGAGTTTCACCGTCTACTTCATCTAATCCGGGAGTATCAATTAATTCCACTTGAGATTGGCCGTTGCTAGGTAATGTAGCTTTCAAAGTTCCCAAAACTTCTTCACTAATACTCCAATTTACCATTTGAGCATCACGAGTCACACCATGTAAAGGACCAGTAACAAAGACCTCTTCACCAACTAAAGCATTAAGAAGAGAAGATTTACCACGTCCTACCATCCCAAAAGCAGCAATTTGGACTACCATGCTTTCTAATTTATCTAGCATAGTTTCCAAATCGTGAATTTCAGCTTCTAAACCTAATTTTTCCCCAGGAGAAAGATCCAGATTATTCACTAAGTTTCGTAATGCGGTTTTGGCTTGTTTGTAATTAAGTTCCGCTTGAATATCGTCAAAGGTAAAAATGGCACTGTCTAGTTCTTCTTCCCAGTTGGGGATAGATTCGGGTCTAGTATTCATTTTGAGGAACACAAAATATTGGTCATAGACGTTCAATGGGTAGGGATTCTCGGCTCTACAATCTTTACCTATTTTGCCAAAATTTATTTTATCTTTGCCAAAATGGACTCTCCATTCTTAAAAATACCACACGGCCAAAATCTTCGGGAACATGAAATTGGGGGTCTGGAGTTTGGCCCGAAGACCATTGGCTATGCTGTGGATTTGTTTTACCACCTAAGCGGTTCAGGTTGAGATGCCAAATTTCTCCTGATTTGGGTGGTGTATTCTTGGCTACCTTAGCAAAATTGCTGAAGGGAATCGCCGCTTCTAAAATCCAATATTTATCTGTATCACTGTCGTTATTTAGCGTCCCGACAATTGAGGTAGCAATTTTTATGCCTTCACCATTCCATGCGGAGGTGAATGGCCGTACTGGACCTTGAGGATGAAATTGATCTAGAAATGCCCCCCGCACGTTCATTTCAATATTAAAATAGACCTGGGGTTTATCTACATTCGGTGCTGTAAACACTTCTACACAATCGTCCTCATAAACTGCACTATCACGCTGAGTTTGTTCTGCCCAAATATGTGCATCTTCAACAATAAAAGATACATATAAATTATCATTATCCCACAGCAATTTACTGACTGTTTGTTCTTGCTTCCCCGAATTCCACCAGGGAAATTTGAATTTCCCTACATCCGGCGCAGCCGTCCATCCTGGCTCATCTAATTTGCCATCAATGATTATTGGTGTACTTATGTAAAAAATAGTATAAAATAGTTGGCTACGTGCAAATGCTGTCAGGGATGAAAAAAGTATAAATAATATAACTAATAGGGATAAAAGAGCAGCATTGAGTATTTTTTTGTATTGAAAATTTTTCAATTGTTTCATAGTAATTAGGGCTTAGGACTTAAACACCGTAGAAATTAACCATAGTCTGTACTAACAAATAAAATCCCGTCATTTCAAACTGTTGGCAACTACCTTTGGATAGATAGTAATCTCTTGCTAATTGTGTAAGAATCAAGCCTGATTATTTGACAATCTCAAACCCAATTTTTCGTGATTTTTGTGAATGAGTGCGTCAATAGTTAGGTTTTGGCCTGAGTTCTGAGCTTTAACAAGAAGATCAATTTCCGGTGTTATGAGGTACAGATATTAATGATAAAACTCTTGTGGTGCGGGCATCTTGCCCGCTAATGGTGTATCTCAGTCAGGGAAATGTTGTAATTTCAAAAAACTACGTTTTTCAAGGTAGAAACCCTTTATTGCTAATCTTCGCTAGTTTCACCCCAATCAGATATCTGGTTTTTAAGGTATGAGTAACTTTTCTGATAACTTCTTAAACATTAACCGCCGTCAGCTTTTATTAGGAACACTCTCAGTAGGGGCGGGTAGTGTGATGGGAATATTCCACAAATTTTCTCTGGCAACAGCTACACCAGTAATTTCACGATTAGGTATCCCAGGTTCCTTCCCCGGACGGGTTGTGGAAGTCGGGCATATTGAATCTGTAGTTCATGGTGAATTTCGTCGTGAACCAGTTCGCCAGATGGTTGCCCGTGGCATGATGGAGTTAACAGGTGCAGCAGATAATGTCAGTTCCTGGCGTTCCATGTTTGAGCGTGGGGATGTAGTAGGAATTAAGGTTAACCCAGTGGGCGCACCGCTGGCTATCTCTAATCATGTCTTAATTTATGAAGTCGTTGATGGATTGAAGTCTGCTGGTGTTAAACCACAAGATATAATTATTTTTGATCGCTATGGCGATATGTGGGCTAAAGCTGGCTACCAAAAACATCTCCCGGATGGTGTGCGGGGTGGAGGTGCAGTAGAAAAGTATGACGATGTTCAACTTGATATTAAGGGATACGATCCAGAAGTTTACGCCTATATGGAACTTATTGATCCCAAACTTCACGACCCCAAAGATGATCGTACCCGGCGATCGCATCTTTGTAATATAGTCTCCAAGCAAATTAACAAATTAATTAATATTCCCGTACTCAAAGATCATGGTTCCGCTGGTATCACTGGTGCTTTGAAGAACCTCTCTCATGGACTAGTTAATAATGTCGCCCGCAGTCATGCAAAACCGGAAACTAACGCCTGTAATATTTTCATTCCTACTATCTGTTCCCTCCAGCCCATTCGAGAAAAGACTGTGCTTAACATTATGGATGGATTGGTAGGAGTGTATCAAAAGGGTCCTTTTGGTAAAAAGGATTCGCCCTATACTTGGCCTTATCGCTCCCTGCTCTTTGCTACAGATCCAGTAGCCATGGATCGCATTGAGTGGCAAATCATTGATGCCAAGCGTGCTGCAATGAATCTACCTCCTGTGGCCAAAACCGGGAGAATGGGAGTCCAATCTCCAGCCAAGCAAACAGGTATTACGGGAGGAACAACCTCGGAGGAAGAAGGATTTGATATGCGCCAGCCGCAGCATATAATGATTGCTGCGGCACTGGGTTTAGGGGTTGCAGATATTGAAAAGATTAACCACGTAAAGATTAGACTGGCTTGAACCCACTTCCTTAAAATTCTGAGAAAGCTATTCCTTTTTCTCAATACCTTCGCCATTTTTTGTAGGTTGGTTTAAGCGACAGCGCAACAAATACGCATTTGTCGGGTCATGGCTTCGCCACACTTTGTGAACGTGCTTCAACCCAACCTACGAATCAAGGATTTTTTCAATTAGCATTTTTAGCACGATGCCGCATTTTCCAAGACCTGCCCGGATGTTCCACTTGAAAGGTCTCTATATTGCCTTTATCGGCTATAGTCACAAAGCCAGTGCGTCCATCCTGGCCTCCAAAGTCAATATTGGTTGGTTGTTGACCAATGAGTCGGATGGTTTTGAGGATTTTTCCTTCGGGAGACATTTTGACAACTTCTCCTTTGCCCCAGCGGGTGATATACAGGTTTCCCATGATGTCGCTACGCATTCCATCTAAACCACCATCTGAAAATTGATGTAGTAGTCTTTTGTGACTTACTTCACCTTTTGAATTTAAGTCATATACCCAAACTCTAAGTTGCTTAGTTTCATTAACGTAAAGTCTGGTTTGATCTGGTGACACTTCAATGCCGTTGGTCGTTCCCATATTTTTTTCCAAGAGTTCAGTTTTACCATCTTTATTGATACGCCACAACTGACCCGTACCCTCTTTCCAATTGGGATCACTGGCAAAGAGAATATCATTGTCCATAATAGCCAAATCATTTGGTTGATTCATTTTGGGTTCATCAGCAAACACACTGATCTTTCCCTCTGGAGTGATTTTCAGCACCTTGTGTCCTGTATAGTCAGCGACAAACATCTCATCTCGACGGTTAAACCGAATACCATTAGCGGTACTACCCTTGGGCATATTAACAAATAAGCTGCTAACCCCATCTGGAGTAACCCGACCAATCGTTTCCTTTTGTCCAAAGCTCACAGCATATAAATTTCCATTTTTATCAACAGCAGCTCCCTCAATTTGGGGGGTAAATGTTCCCTCCTTAGTGAAGGCGCGACTTTGGTAGGGCCTGATCGCTAGGGAACTGGATAGGAAACATAACCAAGTCGTTCCCATAATCCAGGGGATAACTTTCCATCTTGCAATATTTAACCGCAATTAGAACCTTCCTCATCATATTAGACCTATCCAAAATATAATCCAGGGACAAAAAAATGGTAGAAGGTAAAACAGTATTGTTGATTAAGCAGATGAATTTTAGTCTTACGCAAAGGTCAGAGTTTTAAAAAAAGGTTCAATTCTAGAATTTCATATCTCAATTCAACAATACCAAAATTTAAGATATAACAACCTGATGTAATTCATTGGGAGTAAGATGAGAATGAACAACTTCACCATCACGAAACCAAACAATGCGCTTAGTTTGACGCGCAACTTCTGATTCATGGGTGACGATAACAACAGTAATCCCACTGCTATTAAGTTCACTAAATAAATCTAATACTTCTTGAGTTGTATGAGAATCAAGTGCGCCGGTGGGTTCGTCAGCCAGGAGAACAACGGGACGGTTGACAATGGCGCGAGCGATCGCTACTCTTTGTTGTTGTCCTCCTGATAATTGGGTAGGTTTATTATTGAGGCGTTTTTCTAAACCGACCTTGATTAATGCTTCTGTGGCTCGTTCTTTTCTTTCCCCAGGTTTAACACCAGCATATACCATTGGTAACATGACATTTTCTAAGGCTGTTAATTGGTTTAATAAATGGAATTGTTGAAAGACAAACCCTAATTTTTTATTACGAATATGCGCCAATTCTGTATCACTCATTTGCGCGACATTCAAATTATCTAAATAATAACTTCCCTGACTAGGACGATCTAAACAACCGATAATATTCATGGCTGTGGATTTCCCCGAACCAGAAGGACCCATTATCGAACAATATTCACCTTTTTCTATCACCAAATTCACTTGATTAAGTGCTTTAACTTCTATATCTCCAATTCCATAAACTTTAAAAATATCCTCTAAACAAATAATTGCTGATTCTGGTGCAGCTTGGGGAACATTCGTATTATTAAAAGTCAGAGTATTAGCCATAAAGATTTATCCTCATGTAGACTGTCATTGTAGCATAGAGATTGCTGTTTGTGTGAATTTTAATTAAAAATGCGATGACTAGAACACCGATTCTGTAATCCACAAAATGGCGATTTTATGTAGGGGCAAACCCCCCGTGGTTGCCCCGATAATTCATGGTTAAACCGATACTAAATCTGTAATTTTAATTATTTTTACGCCGTTCTTAGTGCTACCATGGGATCAAGTTGAGCCGCACGACGTGCCGGAACGACACCGAAGAATAAACCAATAGCACCAGAAACACTCGCAGTTAAAAGAACTGCTGCTGGGGAAATTGTAGATTGAAAAGGGCTAAATATTCCCACTAAAATGATGCTACCACCACCTAAAATAATGCCGATTAAACCACCAGTTACTGATAATATCACAGCTTCAATCATAAATTGCAAAAGGATGTCCTGTTGCGTTGCACCGATAGCTTTACGCAGTCCAATTTCTTGAGTACGTTCAGTCACAGAAACTAGCATAATATTCATAATCCCAATACCACCCACAAATAAGGAAATACTAGCTATTGCAGCCAACATTATTGTCAATCCTCCGGTAATTGAATTACTGATTTCTAAGAGGTTCTTTTGGGTTTGAATGGTAAAATCATCTTCGCGGATAATTTTGTGCCGACGACGCAGTAAATTTGTCATTTGAAACTCTGCTGCTGATATACTATTTTCATCATTCGCTGATACAGAAATCATGGCAATATTAATACCAAAAGGGGATGTTCTCCCCACTAAACGACTAAACATGGTATTAATGGGAATATAGACGGTATCATCATTGTTACTCCCAAAGGAAGAACCTTTGGCTACGGTTAAACCAATTACTTGAAAGGTAGTATTTTGAATGCGGATTTTCTGACCCAGAGGATTTTGATTATCAAATAGTTTATTGGCTAAATCTGGACCTAATATTGCTACTCTTTTACTCCGTTTAATATCGAATTCATTAAAAAACCTTCCTTCCTTAATTTCTAAACTACGAACTGTGGGATAATTAGGAGTAGTACCGATAACCGTACTTGTTGTATTTCGATTGCGATAAGTGATTGTAATTCGGTTATTAATCTCTGGAGCAACTTCTTTGACTGCACGGACTTGTTTAGCGATCGCTTTAGCATCTTGTAAAACCAAAGTTCTCGGTACTCCTGTTGCTCTACTGCGAGTTCCTGGACTACCGGGAATAACAAATAAAGTATTAGGTCCTAAGGATTGAAATTGTTTATTTGTAAATATTTTTGCCCCTTCTCCAATCCCAATCATAGCAATAACTGAGGCATTACCAATAATAATTCCCAACATGGTCAAACTACTCCGCAACTTATTAGCTAATAAGGTGGTAGTTGCCATTTTCACGCTTTCTAAAATGTCCATAATTTATGTTTTATGTTTAATGTTTAATGTTTAATTTTTATTTTCTTTACTCTGTTCTGTCTTCCCCTTTTCCTTGGTTTTAGGTAGGTCAATAAATATCCGATCTCCGGCTTTAAGACCATCTAAAACTTGAACTTCGTTATCAATATTCGCACCAATTTTGACTAGATTAAACTCAGGTTGATTTTTTTCACCTAATAACCATACTCCAGTTTTTCCCTTGCGAGTAACAATTAACTCTTGGGGAATTAACAGCGCGTTTTGGATGTTATTACCAAGAAATGTCACTTCACTCACATTCATTCCTGAACGCAATTTTTCAGACCCTTTATTAACAGTAACCCGCACCTGAAATGAGGTGACATTTTGCTCAACTACCGCTTCAGGAGCAATCAAACGCACTTGTCCGTGAAAGATTTCATCGGGATAAGCATCAACAGTAATTTCTACTTTTTGTCTTTGTTTAATTTGGGATATATCCACTTCAGGAACATTTGCTAAAACTTCTAATCCTTTGGCTAAAGCTACTATAGAAGTTGAGGTAGCAGAAGCACTACTGGAAGCAGAAACAGCAGGACTAACAAAACCCCCCACTGTCGCGTATCTTTGAGTAATAACGCCTGCAAAAGGAGCGCGGATAATTGTATCTTCTAATTGTACTTGTTGTTGTTTTAATTGAGCTTCTGCACTAGCTACTGCTGCTTTTAATCTGGCAATTTCTTCGGGACGACTACCATTTTCTAATTTTCTTAAAGCTTCCTTTTCCTGATTAACTATTGCTTGTTGCTTTTGAATATCTTGGTTACGGTTGCCAATTTTCAGTAAGGATAATCGTTTTTGTGCTTCTTCTAAATTGGCTTTTGCTTTTCTATTTTCACTGATGTATTGTTCTAAACTATCTTGAGAAATTGCCCCATTTTTTGCTAAATCTTGATAACGTTTTAACCGTGATTGAGTTAGTTCTACAGCAGCTTTTGCCGAGTCTACTTGAGCCTGTGCTTGTTGAATTTCCTGTAAACGATTCCCCTCACGGATAATCGCTAATTGAGCCTGTGCTTGGTCTACACGGGCTTTTCCTTGGGCAATTTCTTCGGGACGACTTCCCGCTAGGCTTTCGGCTAACTGCGCTTTTGCCTGTTCTAAATTAGCTTTGTATTGGATAATTCGCATTTTAATTTCCGAATTATCCATGCGAGCAATTATTTGTCCTTTCTTGACTGTTTGTCCCTGTTCAACATTTAAATCTGCCAACAGTCCAGAACTTTTAGGACTAATATTGACGCTTTGAATTGGTTGGACCTTACCACTAGCCGTAATGCGAACAGTTATATCTTTTGCCGCCACTGGGACAGTCAATTTAGTTATATCTGGTGGTTTATTTCCTTGCTGGATGGTTTTGATAGTGGCTGTTGTTCCTACAATTAAAACACCACTAGCAATTAAACCGATTAACCAACGTAATGGATATTTAACTTTTTTGCCAATTAAGGGAATTTCTATGTAAAAAATCATGATTAAAAAAGTTGAGGAACAAAAATTAGTGAGTCTATTTTATAGACAAAACCTGATGATAATCATTTGATTTATGTAATCTATCGTCTGATTGGGTGAATTTTTTATTTTTTGACTTTTTATCCTCCTGCTGACTATAGTATCATAGTTGTCTTTGATTAGTAAACATGACTTATTTCCTATTTTAGCACTTCATCTGCTAAATCTCATGATCATTGCCCTGGGGAACTATTTAAAGGATAGTGAATTTGTTCTATCATCTCAATTCCTTTTGCACCTGTAGTAATGGATAAACAGGTAAACAGGACGATATCAGAAGTCAAAACTGGGAATTTTTTACAATTGCTTAAATTCATGCTATGGCTTGATAGTAAATAGTCCTATTTTATAATAAATAGTTAATCAAGAAATTACGGCGGAAACTAAATTGAATTTTCGCTTAAATAAATAGCCCGAATATCAGCAGGTAATTCAGCTTCTAGCATTCGATAAATCTCTTCTAGGTAACTGGTAACTTCCATCATTTCAATTAACCAGTTTTGTAGGGTTAAGTCGTCCTGTGAGCTTAAATCTAGTTTACCTAATTGATAAAATAAAATATATGCCGCCCAGAGCAAACCAATAATCGGCTTGTACAGGCGATCGCGCCGAATGCCAACTTAAAGTATATAATTAATATCGAGCTATAACGGCAAAAAATCACTGTAAAATACTTGCCAGAATCTGGATATTGTCGAAACAGACTCAGTAATTCTTGCTCACTGTGATCAAATAGCGACTTTACCAATGGGTGATTAGTAGGGGGAAAGTAGGGAATTTTCACAATCTCTGGATTAGATAACTGTTAAAATATACCAATGAATGGTTAAGCGATCATTAATAATATGTGAAAGTCAGTTAAATAAACTAAGATCAGACTACTAGATTATTGATAAACTAGAAACAAGGACTTAATGTTAGTCTTAATAGACGCTATTAAAAGCGCCTCCTTTATACCAATATTTTGATAGTGTTTGTTCATGGTTATAGAAGCTAGTTCCATAATGTTCCTGCTAAGTCCACTAACTTTAGGCTCATTCTTGCCTTCCCTGCCCTTGGATAGCCTATTCTCCACCCAAGGGATTATGATTATGCTGCTGGCGGCTTACGCTGGTGCCATGTGGATGTTTCTGAGTAGCGCTCCTAAAGTTTATACTGTTATGGTATCAGATTTAGAAGTTGCCCGACAGTTGTATGAAGGATTGTTAGATTTACCCGTAGCGGAAGTCCCTTTGCACTATTATTACAATTATGAGCAAACCATTGGTGCAACAGGTATTGACCCGCTGTATATGTCTACTAGTCCCAGTTGGTCTAACAGTAACGTGAATCATGGTAATGACGGGCTATGGTATCAACTGAAAAAAAATACTCAATTACATATTATCACAGGTGCTAGTTTAGGGACAAAGGATCAGCAGCGTCATGTTTGTTTTGATCATGAGTGTCTAGAATTAATTTTAATGCGAGTGGAAGTCCGGGGTTTAAAGTTCAAAATTCGCAATCAAAAGCCTTTGAATTTTTTAGTTAAGGATTATGACGGACGGGTAATTGAAATGGCTGAAGTTGCTAATTAGTTATAGTTAGGTGGGTAATGCCCACCCTACACTATAAAATATTTCAAAATATTTCAAGTATTGAGTTTAATTATTAATTATTCCTATCCTGCTAATTCTTCCTCTTTTTTGCTAACTTATCAATTAAAGTCAATGATGCCGGACTAAAGAAGGATGGCGATTTAATAAAAGTGTTATAGTGGGGGAGGAGGAGTATAAGTGAATTCTGAATTTTTAGATAAATAACCCATACTAAAAACTGAAAAATGACCATTAACCGTGCAAATAATAGAAGTTTACTCCAAAAGTCTGATTGGCCTGTTAAAGATTTACCAGGATTAAGTGCAGAAGAGCAAGCCCAACTGAAGAATTGTGGTATCAATACCACAGAAGAACTAATTACAAGAGGAAAAACTCCAGAAGAAAGAATAATATTAGCGGGTAAATTGCAAGTAGATCTTCACTCTGTGAATAAATGGGTAGTTTTAGCAGGTTTAGCCCGTGTTCCCAGTGTGGGGACTCAATATTGCGGTATATTGCTTCACGCTGGTGTTATTTCCATAGCCCAATTAGCGCAAACTCCCACGCATAGATTACATAGACAAGTCATGCGCTTGCAAGTATCAACATTACACAGCCGCAATTTGTGTCCAGCAGTTGAATTAGTGCAACAGTGGAGTCATCAAGCGCAAGCGATGGGTAATTAGCTATTCCTTTGCTAAAACGCCATTAAGAAAGATATCCGCCAACCCTTCCGCCATTTTTTGCATTTCTTGGGGGGAGGCGTTGGGTTCTATGAGGGTATGATCAGCAAAACCGGCGATCGCAAATAAACCTAAAAATACCTTAGCGCCAAGTTTGGCATCTATCTGACGATAGATGCCTTGGTCTATTGCTGTTTGAAAAAATGCTTCAGCCACATCTGTCATTTTATCAATAACTTCGGTTTGAATGCGATCGCGCAAATCTGGATGAAATTGCACTTCCATAAAGCAAACACGCATAATGTCGGTGTTTTTTTGTAAATTCCACATCCGACGACGCATAACTTGGGCTATAGCCTTATAACTACCCATTTCGCTGAGTTCTGTGAGTAAATCTGTGAGAATATCCACCCAGCCATTAGTGGCCACTTCCACCAAAATTGCTTTTTTATTGTCAAAATAACGAAAGAGGGTTCCTTCGGCTACCCCTGCGGTTTGTGCTAAATCACGGGTTGTAGTTCCCTCGAATCCCTTCGTAGCAAACAATCGTTGTGCTGCTTGCAAAATTCGTGTGCGTGTCTGGACTTCTGATGATGGCGGAGAATTAAAAATTCGCATAATATTTTGATATCTATTTTGATATCTCCAAAACAGGATTGGTAGTCTTATTGTGCAACGAGGGATGCAGAAATTACAAAAATCTTCATAGAAGGTTAACTCTTTTTGTGTTAATTATTCTATCTTTCAAGTAATGTTAACTTACTTTAACTTTTGCTTATGCACCAGACAATTTTAAATTTGCTGACCGGTGACGTTAAAAAGTCCCCATTCCGTCGTCTATTAGCAACTAGTTTAGCGTTGATAGTCTTAACTTGGGGGTGGATACCAGAAATGGCCATAGCCCTGCAACCGCCCCAAAATTCCATTCAGCCTTATCTAGAACAAGTAATTAATCGTTTAACAGAATTTCGCTTAGATAATGGATTAAAATTCATTGTTTTAGAAAGACATCAAGCCCCAGTAGTTTCCTTTTTGACTTATGCTGATGTGGGTGGTATTGATGAACCAGATCGACAAACGGGTGTAGCCCACTTTTTAGAGCATTTAGCCTTTAAAGGGACAAAGCGCATCGGTACTAAAGACTACAAAGCCGAGGCCCCGCTGCTGGAAAAATTAGAAAAGTTGGATAACCAAATTAAAATCGCCAAAGCCGACAATCAAAAAGATGAAATAGCGCGGTTAGAAACCGAGTTTAAATCAGTAGAATCCCAAGCCCTAAAATTAGTTAAACAGAACGAAATGGGGCAAATTGTCGAACAAGCTGGTGGTGTGGGTTTAAATGCTAATACATCCTCAGAAGCTACCCGCTATTTTTATAGTTTTCCTGCGAATAAATTAGAATTGTGGATGTCTTTAGAATCTGATCGATTTTTAGATCCTGTCTTTCGAGAATTTTATAAAGAAAAAGAAGTAATTTTGGAAGAAAGACGCTTACGAGTAGAAAATTCTCCTATCGGCCAGATGGTAGAAAAGTTCATAGATGCTGCTTTCAAAGTTCATCCTTACCGACGACCAGTAATTGGTTATGATCAAGACATTCGCAACTTAACACCGGAGAATGTGAGGAAGTTTTTCGATGCTTATTATGCTCCTAGTAATTTAACTATTGCTATTGTGGGAGATGTTAACCCCAATGAAGTGAAAAAACTGGCACAAACTTATTTTGGACGTTATCGAGCTAAACCTAAACCCCAACAAAAACTACCAATAGAACCCCAACAAACTGCGACTAGGGAAGTTACTTTAGAATTATCTACTCAACCTTGGTATTTGGAAGGTTATCATGTTCCAGCTATTACCGATCCTGATCATGCAGTTTATGAAATCATCGGTAGTTTAATGAGTGACGGGAGAACATCAAGACTTTATAAGTCCTTGGTGGAAAAACAAAACTTAGCTTTAAATGCTGAAGGTTATAGCGGATTTCCTGGGGATAAATATCCCAATTTAATGTTCTTTTATGCCCTAACATCTCCAGGAAAAACAGTAGATGAAGTAGCGATCGCTTTAAGGCAAGAAATTGATAAATTGAAAACTGAACCTGTATCTGCGGTGGAATTACAACGATTAAAAACCAAAGCTAGAGCGAATTTATTACGCAGTTTAGATTCTAATTCAGGTATGGCCGAACAGTTGTTAGAATATGAAGTAAAAACCGGTTCTTGGCGTAATTTGTTTTTGCAATTGGATAAAATTGCAGCAGTGACTCCTGAGGATATTCAAAGAGTAGCTCGTGCTACTTTTACGCCAGAAAATCGCATTGTTGGCAAGTTGTTGTCAAAACAACCAGGATGAAATTTGAGGTTTTATTTCACGCAGATTCGCAGAGTCGCAGAAAGGAAGAGTTTGAAAATGTCTCTTTGAGAAAAGCTAGGCTCAAAAAATTGAAAATAGAGAAGATAGGTATGTTGAGGTTTGATTTGAAAAACAAAAAATTCCAGTTTTCTAGGGGACAAAGATTTGTTTTTACTTTGGTAGTGGTTGTTGCTTGTTTCTTCGTAAATTTAAATTTTTCTTGGGCAGGAACGACAGCAAAGTATTACAATGAATTGAAGTTTCCCCCGGTTTCAGCGGTTAAGTTACCCAAGTATGAACGGTATGTACTAAAAAATGGTTTGGTAGTTTATTTGATGGAAGATCATGAGCTACCATTGGTCAGTGGTATGGCTTTGGTAAGAACAGGTAGTCGTTGGGAAGCAGCCCAAAAAGCTGGTTTAGCTGGTTTGGTGGGTTCTACTTTGCGGAGTGGTGGGACTCAAAAACATTCCGCAGATGAGTTAAATGAGATTTTAGAACAACGAGCCGCATCCGTGGAAACAGATATGGGGGAATCTGTTGGTAGTGTAGGTTTTGAAGCTCTCAAGGAAGATTTAGAAATGGCTTTTGGGCTATTTACTGAGGTATTACGAGAACCTGCGTTTGCTCAAGACAAGTTGGATTTGGAAAAAACTCAAATTCGTGGTGATATTTCTCGTCGCAATGATAGTCCTAATAGTATCGCCAGTCGAGAGTTTAAAAAGCTAATTTATGGCAAAAAAAGTCCTTATGCGCGTACAGTTGAATATGCAACTCTTGACCAAATTTCTCGTGATGATTTACTCAAGTTTTATCAGCAATATTTTCACCCCAATAATCTGATTTTAGGCATTGTTGGCGATTTTAATCCTGAAAAAATGCGATCGCTCATTCAATCCAAATTTGGTGACTGGAAACCAAGTCCTGAAATTACTAAAACCCAATTACCACAAGTCACCCAAGCTAATTTAGGTGGTGTATATTTTGTTAATCAACCCCAACTCACTCAAAGTAGTGTTTTAATTGGTCATTTGGGTGGAAAATTCAATAATCCTGATTATCCAGCTTTGGATGTCATGAATGGTATTCTAAATGGTTTTGGCGGACGTTTATTTAATGAGTTGCGATCGCGTCAAGGTTTAGCTTATTCTGTATATGGTCTCTGGAACCCCCGTTTTGACTATCCCGGAATGTTTATTGCTGGAGGACAAACTCGCACGGAAACTACAGTTCAATTCATCAAATCACTACAAACGGAAATCAAGCGGTTACAAACTGAAAATGTCACGACTAAGGAATTAAATAATGCTAAAGACTCTACGCTAAATTCCTTTGTTTTCAACTTTGAAAATCCTAGTCAAACCCTATCTCGGTTAATGCGATACGAATATTATGGTTATCCGGCTGATTTCTTATTTCGCTATCAAAAAGCCGTTAATTCTACTACAGTAGCAGATGTCAAACGGGTAGCACAGAAATACTTGAAACCGGAAAATTTAGTTACTTTAGTAGTAGGAAATCAAACTGGAATCAAACAACCATTAACTAACTTAGCCACGAAGGTAACAACCATAGATATTACCATCCCCGGTAGTTAGCCAGCAGCCCGTAAATAAAAAGATCCCCGACTTCTCAAAGAAGTCGGATATCTAATTTTTCTGATTGATAATTTCGCAACTACGGGTCAACTTGAGGATTTCTAGAGTATTTTTTTTACTCTTGTAGAAACTCCTCACTGTCATAAACATCAGGCCAAACAGTTGCACCGTGTTCATATTTATCAATCCCAATCTTATCAGCTTCAGGATTAACACGCAGCTTACCAATAAAATTAAGCCCACTGAACATGACAAAGGCAAAAGCAACAGTAAAAACTGATACTGCAACTACGCCCAAAATCTGCACACCCAACAAGTCAAAACCGCCACCCAAAAACAGACCAGCTTTTTTATTCAAAGTCAATTCTGGTTGACCCAAAAAGCCTACTGCTAGTGTACCCATCATGCCATTAATACCATGAACAGCAAATGCTCCCACAGGGTCATCAATTTTGCATGATTCAATAATATCAATGCCGAAAATTACTAAAATTCCACCTGTTAAACCAATCAAAACCGCAGCCCAGGGTGCGATAAAAGCACAACCGGCGGTAATACCTACCAACCCTGCTAAAGAACCATTCAGACAATAGGCTAAATCCCATTTACCTGAACGTTTGTATTGATAAAATAAGGATGCTAAGGCCCCAGAACCAGCACCCAGGGTAGTGTTGAGAGTAATCAAACCAATTAAGCCAGGATTAGCCGTACCCAGGGTTGAACCAGGGTTAAAACCATACCAGCCAAACCAGAGAATCATAGTTCCCAAAGTCGCCAAACCTAAGTTATGGGCAGGAGGAATTTTTCCCCAAGCAGTACGTCCGGGACGAGGTCCAAGTAAATAAGCACCAACTAAGGCTGTCCAACCCCCAACGGTGTGAACTGCGGTACTACCAGCAAAGTCATGAAAGCCCATTTTTCCTAACCAGCCACTGGAGTTCCATATCCAATGAACGACGAGGGGATAGCTAAATGCCGCCATAATACCACTGTAGATTAAGTCGCCAACAAAGTCCGTTCTTCCTGCCATTGCCCCAGTAGTAATTGTACTGGCAGTAGCCGCAAAGGCAAACTGGAAGAAAAACAAAGTGTAAGCATTGAGTTGGGAGGCTATTCCTGGCACGTTACCATTACTAAAAGCACCGTCAACGGGTAATTGACTTAAGAAAAAGGTGTCTGTACCAATGAACCCACCACTACTTGTACCAAAAGCAATTCCAAAGCCCACAGCCCACCACACTAAAATGGTGAGGGCAGCATCAATAAAGTTCTCCAATAGGGCATTAACTACACCTCTTTGGCGCAGTAAACCTGCTTCTAACATCGAAAAACCGGTCTGCATGAAAAATACTAAAAAGCCTGTGAGTAATACCCAGGTAGTATCAACAGAAATTTGTAATTGTTTGGTTGTTGCGTCTAAGGATTCCAGTGTTACCGGGTCTGCGGCCTGGACAACTGTAGGCGCGAAAATTGCCAACACCATTGAACCTATAGCTAGTGCTAGAAGGCGATAAAAAGGGCGGATACGTTTATTCATTGCTGTTTTTTGGGCTAGAAAAGCTGTGATTAAAGCTGGACTTTTATAGTTAAAAATATCAGCATTTACTTTGATGCTTGTATCATAAGCACATCTTAAATAGTGTTACTGTTACGTTAGATACAAAAACTTAATTTATTGGTTAATATTATATATCACACCTATGTATATAGGTTACATTTATGTATGAAGGTTTTATCGGTTGGGTGGAGAAAATCCGCAACTATTCAATACTTGACAAATCCGAAGATTTATATTATGTTTATGTTATAGATTGAGAATGGTGCGCCCATATACATAATTTTTTCAAACACTACAAACACTAATCTAATTACATAATTATTTTTAACTTCATCCTGTAAAGCTTAACATCTCGGATATCCTAATTCGGATAATTTAATTCATCAAGACTTGACAAAGACTCAGGCTTCTGTTATGTCTATGTTAGACATAAAAAATACTATTTAGTTTAAATAACAGAAATATTGTCAGATATAGTTAAACATAATCATATGTGTCACAATTGAAGCTTAAAACCATCTAACTATACCAAATGGACTAGATGATTCACTTACCTACGGGAATCAGAAATTAATTGTAGATAGTTCTTCCTTATCAAGATGAGCATAACATATTCAAAGTTTTTTGTCAACACCATAAAATCTTTTTTTCGGCGTTTTTTGGTTTTTACTTGTATTTCTATATCCTCAAGAGGGATTTTGAGACAAATTTCGCTGTAATTATGAGACATGATCAAAAAACTGTGTCTGATTGACTAGATGATTCAGTTATGTAGGGGAATCAGAAATTAATTGTAGATAGTTCTTCCTCATCAAGATAAGGATAACATATTCGAAGTTTTTTGTCAACACCATAAAATCTTTTTTTCGGCGTTTTTTGGTTTTTACTTGTATTTCTATATCCTCACAGGGAAATTTTGGCACAAATTGTGCTGTAATTATGAGACATGATCAAAAAACTGTGTCTGATTGACTAGATGATTCAGTTATGTAGGGGAATCAGAAATTAATTGTAGATAGTTCTTCCTCATCAAGATAAGGATAACATATTCAAAGTTTTTTGTCAACACCATAAAATCTTTTTTTCGGCGTTTTTTGGTTTTTACTGATATTTCTATATCCTCAAGGAGGATTTTGGCACAAATCGTGCTGTAATTATGATATATTGTCAAAAAACTGTGTCTGATTTTCTTAGTAATTAGGAATCTGTAATAACAGATATTGAGAAATTACATTAATGATGGTTAATTATGAGTTATTTTACTCTAGGACAACAACTAAAAAAAGGACAATACGAAATTATTGATATTTTGGGACAAGGAGGATTTGGTGTTACTTATCTAGCGCAAGATCATAAACGCAAAACACAAGTAGCTATCAAAAGTCTCAATGTTCTTTTTCTCCAACAACGTTATAGAGATAAATATGGAAGCACAGAAGGTTTTGCCAATTTCTTAACTGAAGAACAGGATAAATTCAATACCGAAGCGATGGTTTTAGCTACCTTTTATCATCCTCACATTGTCAAAGTGTATCCTGAACTGTTTCAAGAAAATGGTTTATCTTGTATGGTGATGGAATATGTTCAAGGCAAAAATTTAGAACAATATTTATACGCGAATGGTGTTTTTAGTGAAAGTGCAGGTTTATCAATTATTAAAGGCATTGGAGAAGCTTTAAGTTATATTCATGGTCGTAATTATCTGCACCGAGATATTAAACCTGCGAATATCTTACTGCGAGAATCTGACAATAAAGCCATATTAATTGATTTTGGTTTAGCCAGAGAAGTCAACTTTGCGGAATTGATGAGTTTAACAAATGCCAAAACTCCTGTTTTTGCACCTCCTGAACAATTTGAAAATACAAGTAATTTTACTCCTGCTTTAGATATTTATGCTTTAGCAGCAACATTGTATGTAATTATTGCAGTTCAGAAACCTCCTTTCATTCCTCTACCTAACACTTATCTGAATGCTAAGATTATGTTAGATATGAACATTGCTCTAGAACCACCTCAAAAATACAATGCTGATATTAGTCAAAAAGTGAATGACGCTATTCTCAAAGGAATGGAATTAGATTATCAAAAACGTCCTCAATCAATAGAAGAATGGTTTATGCTTTTAGGAATTAAACAAGAAAGCCAAAATATTCAAGTCTCTCAAAACCCTATTGACAAGAATCTAAAAATTTTCCACTTTGAAACTGTCACTACCAACGCTTATGGTAAGATTATCAAAAAACGCAACCATGCAGCCAGATACTTTGTGGAAGATTTGGGAAATGGGGTGATGTTGGAAATGGTAGAAATACCCTCTGGTACATTTTACATGGGTTCACCAGAAAATGAAGCGGGAAGAACAAATAGCGAAGGTCCCCGACACCAAGTTACTGTTAAGAGTTTTTTTATCGCTAAATACCCCTTGACACAGGCGCAATATCAATCTATAATTGGCAACAATCCCGCTCACTTCAAGGGTGATAATCGTCCTGTTGAAAGGGTAAGTTGGGATGATGCGGTTGCATTCTGTCAAAAGTTAAGCGAAAACACAGGTAAGAACTACAAGTTGCCCAGTGAGACACAATGGGAGTACGCTTGTAGAGCGGGGACGACGACACCTTTTTATTTCGGTCAAAGTATTACCCCGAATTTGGTGAATTATGATGGCAACTATTCCTATGCTGCTGCTCAAAAAGGGGAATATCGTCAACAAACCACAGATGTAGGAACTTTCCCCCCTAACGCTTTTGGTTTGTATGATATGCACGGTAATGTATGGGAGTGGTGCGAAGATGACTGGGAAGAAAATTATATAAATGCTCCTATAAATGGTGATGCTTTGATTAATCCTGTTGGAGAATATAAGGTGTTGCGCGGTGGTGCATGGCTATACTTTGCCGGTTGTTGTCGTTGTTCAATGCGTAACCAAGGCTTGTATAATGCTCGTCATCACTACTACGGATTTCGGGTTTTGTTGTCTTCTGAAAAGTAGTTATTCTATCGTAGTTATTCGATCTATGTTCTGTGATTTTTCCCTTGTTACTGTTTCCCGGATTTTCCAAGTGGTTCAATGGTTCGATAAATTGGTGGTCTTTATTATCTGGAGGACGGGGAAATAACAAATCTCTCTATAACCTCTATATATATGGGCGCAAACTTTTCCAGCCTTAACATAACTATAATCAAAACCCAGAATTTTGTCAAGGGGTTTGCCAAAATTATAAATACCTGCGATCGCTATTTGACTCGAATCAAACTTAATATATATGGGCGCACACTTTTCCACCCATAACATGAATATAATCGAAACCCAGAATTTTGTCAAGGGGTTTGCCAAAATTACAAGTACCTGCGATCGCTATTTGACTGGAATCCAACTTATATATATGGTCGCACACTTTTCTACCCTTAACATAACTATAATCAAAACCCAGAATTTTGTCAAGGGGTTTGCCAAAATTATAAATACACCTGCGATCGCTATTTGACTGGAATCCAACTTATATATATGGTCGCACACTTTTCCACCCTTAACATAACTATAATCAAAACCCAGAATTTTGTCAAGGGGTTTGACGGAGATTTTTCATATTGGGGTATGAGGAATTCAGGGATCTAAAAATCCCATAAAAAATCTGATAAATTCTGATTCAGAAAGTTAGACGTTGCCAAGTGAGTTCCTTTCCAACTGGATCATAGTTCCAGCGCAATAAATGAGCGGGTTGATTGGAGGAAAATGTTGGTAAATCAATAGCCTTTCTAGGTGCATTTGTGGCTAAATTAATAGCTGTTTCTATGTCACAAACTTCCCATTTAACGAGATTTTGCACTCCTACTAACAAAGGTAGAGTTGTTCCCGTTAAAGTCCCATCTTGTAGTCTAGCCGTACCATTGATCACTTCAATTTGTCGGTTATCCCAGGGATAGATACCGTCTGGTAATCCTAGAGGTGCAAGAGCGTCACTGACGATAAATAAGCTTTTACTAGCACGTAGAAGAATTTTAAGAATCATTGGATTAACGTGCTGACCATCAGCAATAAAGCCACAAAAGACACGAGAATCATTGATAGCTGCACCTAATAAACCTGGTTCGCGGTGGTGTAGGGGAGGCATGGCATTAAAAGCGTGTGTGATCATTGTAGCACCTTGAGCAAAAGCCTGTTGTGATTCGGCTGCGGTAGCTTGTGAATGTCCTAAACTAACAGTAATTCCCAGGGAACGCAAATAAGGGATGACTTTTCCTGTGGTGTCTAACTCTGGTGCGAGGGTAATGAGTTTGACTATAGGAGCGTAGTCTCCTAATACTCGTTTAATTTGATCTATGGTAAGGGTGAGTAAATACTCGGATGGATGTGCGCCACGTTTGTAGTAGTTTAAGAATGGTCCTTCTAAATGAACTCCGAGAATTTGTGCAGAATTTGGGGAATTTTGGGTATAATCAGTGAGAATGGCGAGGGAGCGGTGAAGATTTTCGATAGAGGTGGTAACTAAAGTTGGTAAATAAGCATCAACTCCTGCTGACCATAAAAATGAGGAGATTTTTGGTAAATTATGGGAATTTTCTAATGTTAATTCGGGAAAAGCTAATCCTAGTCCACCATTGATTTGTAAGTCCACACCACCCAAAGAAATCCAGTCTCCAGCCACATCTAAAAGCAGATGTTGTGGTAGAATATCTTGCCATGCTGTATTCATGGGCATAATGCTGTCAATTATGCCTTCTTGATTAACTAAGATTCTTTGTAGATCTTGATAACCGGGTACTTTTGCGTTAATAATGTTTATGTTGTCCAGCATGGGTGTTATTTTAGTTATTAGTCATTGGTCGTTAATGGGAAATATATACCCTCATCTCCAGCCCCCAATCCCTAATTATTATGAGTGTAGAAATTGGTATTATTATGGGTAGCGATTCTGATTTACCTACGATGAAAGAGGCGATCGCTATTTGTGAAGAATTTGGTATTGTATGTGAAGTTGCTATTGTCTCTGCCCATCGTACCCCAGAACGGATGGTAGAATATGCTAAAACTGCACATCAAAGGGGTATGAAAGTAATCATTGCTGGTGCTGGTGGTGCGGCTCATCTTCCTGGTATGGTAGCATCATTAACTCCTTTACCTGTAATTGGTGTCCCGGTTTCGACTCGGAATTTACAAGGTGTGGATTCTTTATATTCTATAGTACAAATGCCAGCAGGAATACCCGTCGCCACTGTTGGCATTGGGAATGGGAAAAATGCTGGACTTTTGGCTGTACAAATTCTCGCTACCCACCAACCGGAGTTATTACAAAAAGTTGTGGCTTATCGCCAAAGTCTGTGTAATTCGGTGATGGAAAAACAAGCTAAACTAGATCAGCTTGGATATGCAGAATATTTGCAACAATAGATACTGAGATATCTAGGACTAATAGGATAATTGCTTTGGCTTGGTGAAAGATGTAAATATTAACATAATTCCATATTAAACTGTGAACCCTTCTATCAACACTCCAGCCCAAACTCAAAATCGCAAAGCAGATCATATCCGTATCTGTTTAGAAGATAATGTTGAATGTTCAGAAATCACAACTGGGTTAGAAAAGTACCGCTTTACTCATGTTTGCTTACCAGAACTTAATGATCAAGATATTGATCTGAGTACGAATTTTCTGGGAAAATACTTAAATGCACCGTTATTAATTTCCTCTATGACTGGGGGAACAGAACAAGCGGGAATTATTAACCGTCGTCTTGCGGAAGTAGCCCAACAATACAAGTTAGCAATGGGTGTAGGATCTGTCCGGGTGGCGGTGGAAAAACCTCAAGTTGCTGATACTTTCGCTGTGCGTAAGTACGCGCCTGATATTCTCCTGTTTGCTAATTTAGGGGCGGTACAGCTTAATTACGAATATGGTCTAGATGAATGTTTGCGAATTATTGATTTAACTGCAGCTGATGCCCTAATTCTACATATTAATCCTTTACAGGAGTTTATTCAACCCAGGGGTGATACTAATTTTAGGGGATTGCTTGACAAAATTGCCAAATTATGCAGTAAATTACCTGTCCCCGTAATTGCGAAGGAAGTAGGTAATGGAATTTCGGCGACAATGGCGGAAAAACTGATAGCTGCGGGAGTCACAGCTATTGATGTTGCTGGTGCGGGTGGTACTTCCTGGGCTTTGGTGGAAAGCGAAAGGGCGGAAACGTCCTTACAACGGCGTTTGGGGCGAACATTTGGGGATTGGGGTATACCTACGGCAGATTGTATCACCAGTATTCGGGAGTATGATCCCCATATTCCTTTAATTGCTTCTGGGGGGTTGCGTCATGGGTTAGATGTAGCTAAAGTCATCGCTCTGGGGGCTGATATTGCTGGTTTAGCAATGCCCTTCCTCAAGGCAGCGGCTGCATCGGAGGCGGCTGTGATAGAATTAACGGAGGTATTAATTGCGGAAATAACTACTGTGTTATTTTGTACCGGAAATAAAGATTTGTATAAATTGAAGCAATCACACAGTTTACAGCGGATAAAATAGAAAGATGATTGTTACCACTGACAACCGAGAAGTGGTAACAGACCGATAACTAATAACTAATAACTAATAACCCATGAATAACTTTATTAAACAAACTTTAGCAAGTTTAATTGGTAATTTACTAGGACTGATGATTTTTTCTGGACTCAGTACAATAGGATTTTTGCTGATATTAATTGCGGTTGCTAGTTCTCAAGGTTCAGGACCAACAGTCAAGGATAAGTCAGTGTTAGTATTTGACTTGTCTATGAAAATCACTGATAGTGAACCTAGTTCTGATGAATTATTACAAAAAACTCTCAGTGGTGTTGATGAAAATAGTATTACACTCCGTAAAGTTGTAGAAACTTTAGATAAAGCAGGACGTGATCAACGTATTGTGGGTATTTATATAGATGGAACTAATGCTAGTAGTGAGGTTGGTTATGCTTCCTTGAGAGAAATTCGTCAAGCGCTGGAAAGATTCCGTCAAACAGGTAAAAAAATTATTGCCTATAGTACAGACTGGAATGAGCGGGAATATTATCTAAGTTCCGTAGCGAATCAAATCGTGGTTAATCCCATGGGGGCAATGGAAATGAACGGTTTAAGTTCGCAACCAATGTTTTTAGCGGGAGCATTACAAAAGTACGGTATTGGCGTGCAGATTGTGCGTGTAGGTAAATTTAAGGGTGCAGTAGAACCTTTGATTCTGGATAAACTCAGCCCAGAAAATCGGGAACAAACTCAAAAATTGTTAGATGATATTTGGGGAGAATGGCGGAGAGCCGTAGGTAAAAGCCGAAATATACAGCCGCAAAAGTTACAAGCGATCGCTAATAATCAACCAATTTTAGAAGCCACAGCAGCACAAGCAAATGGTTTAGTAGACAAGACTGCTTATCAAGATCAAGTATTCACAGATTTGAAAAAATTAACTGGTCAGCAAGAAAAAGATAAAACATTCACAAAAATTAATTTGGGTGATTATGCAGAAGTTCCGGGAAAATCTGTAGATTCAGATCATAAAATTGCTGTTGTTTATGCAGAAGGAGAAATAGTTAATGGTAGTGGTAACGATGGAGAAATTGGGGGCGATCGCTTTGCTAAAATATTCACTAAAATCAGGGAAAATAGTCAAATAAAAGCTGTAGTTTTGCGAATTAACAGCCCTGGTGGTAGTGCTACCGCAGCGGAAATCATGCAGAGAGAAATCAAATTAACTCGTCAACTTAAACCTGTGATTGTTTCCATGGGAGATGTAGCTGCTTCTGGTGGTTATTGGATTGCTAGTGACTCCAACCGAATTTTTGCAGAACCTAACACTATTACAGGTTCCATTGGCGTATTTGGCGTATTATTCAATGGTCAAAAATTGGGTAATAATAATGGTATTACTTGGGATACTGTAAAAACGTCCGAATATGCAGATCAACAAACTATTTCCCGTCCTAAATCAGCCCAAGAATTAGAAGTTTACCAACGCAGTGTTGACCGTATTTATAATTTATTTTTGCAGAAAGTTTCCCAAGGAAGAAAACTATCAACTGCAAAAGTCGCAGAAATTGCTCAAGGACGAGTTTGGTCAGGAACAGCAGCCAAACAAATCGGGTTAGTTGATGAAATTGGTGGGTTAAATGTAGCCATTGAATATGCAGCTAAACAAGCAAAATTAGGTAATAATTGGCAATTACAAGAATATCCCCAAGTTGGTAGCTGGGGAGAAAGATTATTGGGGAAAAAGTTAGATGAAACGAAAGCCAAATTAGGAATAGAAAAAACTGAAATTAAAAGTAATAACCCGTTAATAAATGAGTTGGGAAAATTTCAACAAGAAATCAAGATTTTACAAACAATGAATGATCCCCAAGGGATTTATACCCGCTTACCTGTGAACTTAAAAATTGAATAAGAAATAGGGGAAGAATATTTTGCTTTCTTCCTTTGTGCCTACCCTTAGGGATCTCTAAGAGAGATTGCGTGAAACAAAAACTGTGGTTCATTGACCTGAAAATCGCTGTAGATATCCACCTGGATATTGATTATATTTATTGCAGCCTATTTACCTACTGAAAAGGATAATTGCGATTTCTTATGGATAAACCCGTAGGAAGAGCATTACCTTGAGGATCTACTTTTATCCTCACTAATATTGGTTCTTGTCTACTATCTCCATTTTCCTGAATTTGTGCAAGATCATTATTGATTTGTTGTCTTTGTGCGTCAGAAATGAAATAGTTTCCCAACCCATAATTAAGCAAACCGTCTTGATAATTACCCCTTAAAGCTACTTGATTATTAACTAGAGAAACAGGACGATTAATACTTACGCGTACAGGTTTCCAGGACTGAAATTGATTACGATTAAAAGATTGTTGTTCTTGCAAAATTAGATATAAGGTACTTCCCTGGATAATTTGTCCATTTCTGCGGGAATTTTTCCGCAGCCATTCCCGCCAACCTGATACTTTTCGCAACATTTCGGGACGGGAGATATCATAATCTAAGTTTAATGAAGAACCCCTAAATAGATTATCAGGATTTGCAGATACAGTTTGCAAAATTACTGTTTTACCAGCCATATCTGTATACATTGCTTGAACAGGTATAGCCAAAATTAAACCGACTTGAAACAATAAAGGGGCAATTAATCGCCAAATTGGTAAAGGTTTATTAGCCTTTTGTTCTGTAGCAATGAGATAATCCCGAAAAGTCAATTTTTCAGAAAATTCCATTTCGGGAGTTAAGGTTTTTTTTGATTCAGGAGAGTCACTTTTCATGAGATTAATGTAGTAATTGGTAATAGATGATAGGAAAAAATACTTTTCCTATTACTTCTAAATTTACGATAGGAATTTATTCGCAGAGATTTATGAATATGCTTTCATACTAATAGAAAAACTATTCTATTTCTGGTTATTACTACTTTTAGATGTAGTAAAATGCCGTTCAAACCAAAGTCCGGCGGCAATAAGGGAATAACCACAAGAGGCAAATACTAAAGCCCGGAAAAGGACATCAGTATTATACTCTAAAACCCGGCTGATAATTTGCAGAGTAAATAATAGCATACCACACCAAAAAGCATTTCTATTACGTAACTTCAAACCTTCTTGAATTAATCCCCAGGCTAATATTGCCAAGAGAATATTGAAGATAAAAATCCCTAGTTCAGTAATTCTAGTGATAGCCTGATGCCAAAAAGGAGTCATAAGAATGAAAGCCAAAAAAGTAGTAATGATGACGATTTTAAAAAATACTTCTCGTCGGAGTGGACTATTTCTATGACGAACTAAAAACAACCATTGTAATACAGCCAAACCACTAAGAATACCCAAATCAATAATTGGTAACGACTGAAACACATTCGATAAATTATTGGGTTGATCATAACTAAAGTCTACAGCTTGCCATTGCCAACGGAAAGACAAAAGATAAAAAACTACACCAAAACATATCAACCCCAAATTACGGGCTAGGGGTTGAAATAACCTATAATTAACAGTAGGAAAAAGTAGATCATCATAACTCCAAAGTAAAGCAGGTGGTAGGGCTAAAGCAAAAGAAGCTGTCCAAGGAATGACATCAGAAAATGTCAACAGTGGTAAAGGGTTGAGATTGTATTCTAAAGAGAGAATAAATGCCAAAACTCCCATACCAAAAATCCACCGAGACCGACAAATATAAGCTAGAGGAACAAATAGCAACCAGGACAATAGAGGCATATGACGCACAGCTAACCGCGCCCAATTCAATTCTCCAGGCACAGACCATAAATCACCAATTCCTATCCAATAACCAATTTGAATGAGGATAATGGCCATAATTCCCAAAGAATTGAGGGAAAGACTATAAGCCATGACTAATACCCCAAACCCCCAAGCTAAAAATAACTCAGAAGCTGAACTGCTAATATTAAATATTTGCCCCATTAACATTAAGGTTGCCCCTAAAATGAAAGCACTGAGAATTAACAATGCTTCTCCCAATATCCGTTTACTTTGTTGAGATTTTTTACTTTGATTTATGGTGAGTGTGGGTTCTCTCCAGGTCAAAAAACCAGTAATAGCAGTGGAGAGAAACAAACTCATTAACAAGATAAACTTGACTTCTCGTGACCAACCCTGCCAATTTGCGCCTACAAGTGTCATTACACCCAAGCCTAAAAGTAAGCCACCTATGGCAATAGCAATAATGCTAAAACCATCACGGGTAGATTCTTCTAGATGATTGAGTTGATAACGCTTGGCTATTTGTTCATGCTGGGAAGAACTAATAATTCCTTCGTCTCGCCAAAGTTGTGCTTCTTGGCGCAGTTTTCGGTAAAAATTGTTAAATATCATGACCTCTCCGGTACATAAGTGTGATACCAAATCTAAAATCCTAATTTGGTATGAGTTTAGTAAGTGTGAATATGGCTAGGCCATGCAAGTTATCAGTTCAAGATTTTGATTTTGGACAGGTTAGCTTTTATCCTGTGGACAAAATTCATAGCGGAGGTGCTTGACAAAGAAAATCTCAAATATTGGTGATTGTATTTTCAGTATGCAGCTAAAGATGTTGATTGCATTGTTCTCATGTAACACTTTCCTTTCTGACTTAATTTTATAAAAATTAATATACAAAAATGCTCTAATTTATGGCTTATTTATGGCTTATTTGTTGCTTAAAGTTACCCGTTGTTTATTTACAAATGTAGATAAATAAACAAATTTTATAAACACTTTAGTTTATCTATAACCTTTTGCCAGTTATATTATTTTGTGTCAAAATAAACCAGATATTTTACCTTTTAAGGTAGAAGTTTTTAAAGTGGTTTTCTTATTTTTTGAAGCTGATCAATCTCATTTAAGTAGCATCCCTTATGATTGAATGTTTCCCCAACCTAGGTTAGGTGTTGGTTTTTTACTGTATTGTCTATAAATAAAATAGAATCTAATCTAGCTAAAATATAATTAAATAAAATTAAACAGATGTGTATTTAAAGAACTAAGTCACAAAATACATAAAGTTATTTGGGACGATAAATGACCGAGAAGATTGATTTTAGCCTTTTATTTGCTAATAGATTACAAAATATTAAGATTTACCTGTTAAGTAGGAGTAACTGATGAATTGTGTTTACGGTAAATCAAGGCTTTCATGCCATTCCTGCGTAATTAATGTAAATTTTAGTATAAAATGACGAAAAAATAAATTCTTTATACTATGGTGGTATGAGTGTAAATCATTTTATATTGATTTCGTGACAGTTAATTGTTCGACAAAAATCTTGTCAAGTATTTGAATCTTAAAAATTCCGACAAAATCTACCCTGATATGGGTTGAATTAGTGTCAATATTTTCATTATTTTCATTTTATTGATTTAGAGAGATTCAGATCTGATTTTTGTGCAAACAATACCGAATAGTTGAGGTGTGCTGAGGATAAGCATTGTCGGTCAGCATTCCCTACCCTATACGAATTGACATTTTCATAAATGATTTAGGAGTGCATTATGTTTGATAATTCTGAAAAGTCTTTTGATTCATCTTTACCAGGATTGGGTAATTCTTCAACTTACCTGGATAAAGATCCTTTAAATCCTAATCCCACAGTGTTTAGTTCACAGCAACTTCCATCATTAACTGCACCTCTTGATTATGCGGGAAATACCAGAGCTACAGCCCGTGCTGTTGGGACATTAACAGGCGCTCAAAGTTTTAGTGACTGGGTAGGAACTGCTGATACTAACGATTACTATAGTTTCGATGTCACAACACCAAGTAACTTTAGTTTGAGTTTAACAGGCTTGAGCGCCGATGCGGATGTTCAGTTACTCAATAGTTCTGGTACTGTAATTTCCAGTTCTACTGCTGGTGGTAATGCTTCAGAATCCATTACTCGTCAATTGAGTGTCGGTACTTATTATGCGCGGGTA
>NZ_JACJQS010000090.1:0-953 GCF_014696755.1 Anabaena sp. FACHB-1391
CAAAATGGAGAGTTTGATCCTGGCTCAGGATGAACGCTGGCGGTATGCTTAACACATGCAAGTCGAACGGTCTTTTCGGAGACAGTGGCGGACGGGTGAGTAACGCGTAAGAATCTACCCTCAGGTCGGGGACAACCACTGGAAACGGTGGCTAATACCGGATGTGCCGAGAGGTGAAAGGCTTGCTGCCTGGGGAAGAGCTTGCGTCTGATTAGCTAGTTGGTAGTGTAAGAGACTACCAAGGCGACGATCAGTAGCTGGTCTGAGAGGATGATCAGCCACACTGGGACTGAGACACGGCCCAGACTCCTACGGGAGGCAGCAGTGGGGAATTTTCCGCAATGGGCGAAAGCCTGACGGAGCAATACCGCGTGAGGGAGGAAGGCTCTTGGGTTGTAAACCTCTTTTCTCAGGGAAGAAAAAAATGACGGTACCTGAGGAATAAGCATCGGCTAACTCCGTGCCAGCAGCCGCGGTAATACGGAGGATGCAAGCGTTATCCGGAATGATTGGGCGTAAAGGGTCCGCAGGTGGCATTGAAAGTCTGCTGTTAAAGAGTTTGGCTCAACCAAATAAAAGCAGTGGAAACTACAAAGCTAGAGTTTGGTCGGGGCAGAGGGAATTCCTGGTGTAGCGGTGAAATGCGTAGATATCAGGAAGAACACCAGTGGCGAAGGCGCTCTGCTAGGCCGAGACTGACACTGAGGGACGAAAGCTAGGGGAGCGAATGGGATTAGATACCCCAGTAGTCCTAGCCGTAAACGATGGATACTAGGCGTAGCTCGTATCGACCCGAGCTGTGCCGGAGCTAACGCGTTAAGTATCCCGCCTGGGGAGTACGCAGGCAACTGTGAAACTCAAAGGAATTGACGGGGGCCCGCACAAGCGGTGGAGTATGTGGTTTAATTCGATGCAACGCGAAGAACCTTACCAAGGCTTGACATGTCACGAAT